>NZ_JBYTBB010000058.1:0-35833 GCF_058788755.1 Lysinibacillus sp. FW301-JW8 | reverse complement strand
ACGCGAGTGAAGCGGCTCATCGGACGCCCCCAGGAAAGCACTCAGTCGGAACGGAGATCAACCCCTCGTTTTGAAAAGGGATATACTTTTTAATTTGTAACCTTGATTTCATTGACATAATAGTATTTCAACAACATGAAAACAGTATGATTATTTAAACATCATACTGTTTTTTTATTTATTGTGATAAAGGAGGTAGTATATTTAAGATTTTTAAAATAACAAAATTAAAATCAATATCACAATGATTCTATTAGCTTTGAGTAGGCTTGTAATGACTATATTATAATAGTGCTTATTTACAGGGGATATTTGCAATATTTAAAAATGTTAATATTACAATCTTATGTGTTGCAAAATATCTAGAAATTCTTTATACTAATAAACGGCTTAAATAAGCGAAGAAATAGTAGTAGTAAGAATATCAGCAACATTTAAAAGAATTTAGCGAAAAGACTTGCTTATTCTTTTTTTATTGTATATAATGTTGAATGTTGGTCTTTGACTGCGATGAAACGAGAGGTTGCCGACACACCCGGCCGCTTTGCCATGGCGGTGTGTAGGAGAATTTTCGTGGAGAATGTCTAGAAAATAGGCGAGAAGGAGGGAAAATAATGGCAAAACAAAAGATTCGTATTCGTTTAAAAGCGTATGATCACCGTATTTTAGATCAATCTGCTGAGAAAATTGTGGAAACTGCAAAACGTTCAGGTGCAAGTGTATCAGGTCCGATTCCACTTCCAACTGAGAAGTCTGTGTACACAATTCTTCGTGCTGTTCACAAGTACAAAGACTCTCGTGAACAATTCGAGATGCGTACGCATAAACGTCTGATCGATATCGTTAACCCAACACCACAAACTGTTGACGCGTTAATGAAACTTGATTTACCATCTGGCGTTGATATCGAAATCAAACTTTAATGGTAAAAAATATAACTTTTCAAAACTTACAGGAGGTGTGACAAATGGCTAAAGGAATCTTAGGTAGAAAAATTGGTATGACACAAGTTTTCGCTGAAAACGGCGATTTAATCCCGGTAACAGTTATCGAAGCTACTCCAAACGTAGTTCTTCAAAAGAAGACTGTTGAAACAGATGGCTACGAAGCAGTTCAAATTGGTTTCGAAGACAAGCGCATTAAGCTTTCTAACAAACCAGAACAGGGTCACGTAGCAAAAGCGAACACTGCTCCTAAGCGCTTCATTCGTGAATTCCGCAACGTGAACGTGGAAGAATACGAAGTTGGTCAAGAAGTCAAAGTAGAAATTTTCGCAGAAGGCGATGTAATTGATGTAACAGGAGTTACTAAAGGTAAAGGTTTCCAAGGTGTTATTAAACGCCACGGTCAATCTCGTGGTCCTATGGCTCACGGTTCTCGTTACCACCGTCGTCCTGGTTCAATGGGTCCAGTTGCTCCGAACCGCGTATTCAAACAAAAGAAATTACCTGGTCAAATGGGTGGCACTGTAGTTACAATCCAAAACTTAGAAATCGTGAAAGTTGATGCGGAACGTAACTTACTACTTGTTAAAGGTAATGTTCCTGGTTCTAAAAAAGCTCTAGTTACAGTGAAAACTGCAATTAAAACTAAGTAATTACTTAAGGAAAGGAGGAAACAGGAATGACAAAAGTATCTGTACTTAGTCAAACAGGTGCTTCAGTTGGTGAAATCGAATTAAACGATGCGATCTTCGGAATCGAACCAAATGAAGCAGTATTATTCGACGCAGTAGTAGCTCAACGTGCTTCTCTTCGTCAAGGTAATCACAAGGTGAAAAACCGTTCTGAAGTTGCTGGTGGTGGTCGCAAACCATGGCGTCAAAAAGGAACTGGCCGTGCTCGTCAAGGTTCTATCCGTTCTCCACAATGGCGCGGCGGTGGTATCGTATTCGGTCCTACTCCACGTAGCTATTCTTATAAATTACCTAAAAAAGTTCGTCGTTTAGCTCTTAAATCTGCTTTATCAGCTAAAGTAGTAGAACAAAACTTCTTAGTTCTTGATGCTCTTACACTAGCAGCACCAAAAACAAAAGAATTCACAAAAATCCTTAAAGATCTTTCTTTAGAGAAAAAATCTTTATTCGTAACTGCTGACCTAGATGAAAACGTAGCATTATCTGCTCGTAACATCCCAGGTGTAACAGTTTTAACTGCAAATGGAATCAACGTTCTTGATCTATTAGGTCATGATAAAGTTGTATTTACTAAATCTGCAGTAGAAAAAGTTGAGGAGGTGCTTGGATAATGGAAGCACGTGATATTTTAAAACGTCCGGTCATTACTGAGCGTTCTTCAGAACTTATGGCAGAGAAAAAGTATACTTTTGAAGTAGACACTCGCGCAAACAAAACTCAAGTAAAAGACGCAGTAGAAGAAATCTTTGGCGTTAAAGTTGAGAAAGTAAACGTTCTTAACTACAAAGGTAAATTCAAACGCGTTGGCCGTTATGGTGGTTACACAAACAAACGTCGTAAAGCGATCGTTAAATTAACTGCTGATAGCAAAGAAATTGAATTATTCGAAATGTAATCCTTAATGGATTTATGATTTGAACACTCAAGAAGGAGGGAAAACACAATGGCGATTAAAAAGTATAAACCTACCTCTAATGGTCGTCGTAACATGACGTCATTAGACTTTGCGGAAATTACAACTAACAAGCCTGAGAAATCATTGCTTGAACCAACTAAACGCAAAGCTGGTCGTAACAACCAAGGTAAAATCACTGTTCGTCATCATGGTGGTGGTCATAAGAAGCAATACCGTGTTATCGATTTCAAACGTGTTAAAGATGGCATTCCGGCAAAAGTTGCTACTATTGAATATGATCCAAACCGTTCTGCGAATATCGCATTAATCAACTATGCCGATGGAGCAAAAGCTTACATCTTGGCACCAAAAGGTCTAGAGGTTGGTCAAACAATCGTGTCTGGTCCTGATGCTGATATTAAAGTAGGTAATGCATTACCATTAGCAAACATTCCAATGGGTACTACTATCCATAACATCGAGTTAAAACCTGGTAAAGGTGGACAATTAGTACGTTCTGCTGGTACTTCTGCGCAAGTACTTGGTCGTGAAGATAAATACGTAATCGTTCGTCTACAATCTGGTGAAGTACGTTTAGTGTTAGCTACTTGCCGCGCTACAATCGGTCAAGTTGGTAACGAACAACATGAATTAGTACACATCGGTAAAGCAGGTCGTAGCCGTTGGTTAGGTAAACGCCCAGAAGTTCGTGGTTCTGTAATGAACCCTAACGATCACCCACACGGTGGTGGTGAAGGACGTTCTCCAATCGGACGTAAATCACCAATGACTCCTTGGGGTAAACCAGCACTTGGTTACAAAACTCGCAAGAAGAAAAACAAATCGGATAAATTTATTATCCGTGGTCGTAAAAAATAAAGTGGTTAAACTACGGTTCTATGTGAGAGCCGTGGTGGAATCACGGAGGGAGGTTCCTACATGGGTCGCAGCTTGAAAAAAGGACCTTTTGTCGATGACCACTTAATGAAAAAAGTGGAGGCGCAAGAGGCTTCTGAGAAAAAACAAGTTATCAAAACTTGGTCACGCCGTTCTACAATCTTCCCGAACTTCATCGGTTTAACGATTGCTGTTTATGATGGACGTAAACACGTTCCAGTATACGTAACAGAAGATATGGTTGGCCACAAACTTGGTGAGTTCGCACCAACACGTGCTTATAAAGGTCACGGTGCAGACGACAAGAAAACAAGACGCTAATTTTGAGAGGAGGTAAATCCTAATGACACAAGCTAAAGCTATCGCTCGTACAGTACGCATTGCTCCTCGCAAAGTACGTCTAGTTGTAGACTTAATTCGAGGCAAGCAAGTTGGTGAGGCAGTTGCAATTTTACGTCATACTCCAAAAGCGGCGTCTCCAGTCGTTGAAAAAGTATTAAAATCTGCAGTTGCTAATGCTGAGCACAACTATGATCTTGACATCAACTCTTTAGTAGTTTCTGAAGTTTTCGTTGATGAAGGTCCAACATTAAAACGTTTCCGTCCACGTGCACAAGGACGTGCAAGCGCAATTAACAAACGCACAAGCCACATTACTCTAGTGGTATCTGAGAAGAAGGAGGGTTAATCCGTGGGTCAAAAAGTACATCCAATAGGACTGCGCGTTGGTATTATTCGTGACTGGGAGTCAAAATGGTACGCTGAAAAAGACTATGCAACTCTACTTCACGAAGACATCAAAGTGCGTAAATATATTGAAACGGCTCTTAAAGACGCTTCTGTTTCTAAAGTAGAAATCGAACGTGCTGCAAACCGTGTAAACATTACAATTCACACTGCGAAACCAGGTATGGTAATCGGTAAAGGTGGTACTGAAGTTGAAAATCTTCGTAAATACCTTAACGATTTAACTGGTAAACGTGTACACATTAACATTATCGAAATCAAACGTGCTGATCTTGATGCTCGCTTAGTAGCTGAAAACATCGCTCGTCAATTAGAAAACCGTGTATCATTCCGTCGTGCGCAAAAGCAAGCGATCCAACGCACAATCCGCGCTGGTGCAAAAGGAATTAAAACACAAGTATCTGGTCGTTTAGGTGGCGCTGATATTGCGCGTGCTGAACACTATAGTGAAGGAACTGTTCCACTTCATACTCTACGTGCTGACATTGATTATGCACACGCAGAAGCTGACACTACTTACGGTAAATTAGGCGTTAAAGTATGGATCTACCGTGGTGAAGTTCTTCCTACGAAGAAATCTGTGGAAGGAGGCAAATAATATGTTATTGCCTAAACGCGTAAAATACCGTCGTGAACACCGCGGAAACATGCGTGGCGAAGCGAAAGGCGGTAAAGAAGTATCTTTTGGCGAATGGGGCTTACAAGCTCAAACAGCTAGCTGGATTACTAACCGTCAAATCGAATCTGCTCGTATCGCGATGACTCGTTACATGAAACGTGGCGGTAAAGTTTGGATTAAAATCTTCCCACATAAACCTTACACTAAAAAACCTCTAGAAGTCCGCATGGGTTCTGGTAAAGGTTCTCCTGAAGGTTGGGTAGCAGTAGTAAAACCAGGAAAAATAATGTTCGAAATTGCTGGTGTATCTGAAGAGATCGCACGTGAAGCACTTCGTTTAGCATCACATAAGCTTCCTGTTAAATGTAAAATCGTAAAACGTCAAGAAACTGGTGGTGAATCTAATGAAAGCTAATGAAATCCGTGACCTTGCCACTTCTGAAATTGAATTAAAAGTGAAATCACTGAAAGAAGAGCTTTTCAACCTTCGCTTCCAATTGGCGACTGGTCAATTAGAAAACACAGCTCGTATTCGTGAAGTGCGTAAAGCAATCGCGCGTATGAAAACTGTTATTCGTGAAAGAGAAATCAGTGCAAATAACTGATAAAGGAGGTTTTCAAGTATGACTGAGCGTAATCAACGCAAAGTTTACACGGGCCGCGTCGTTTCAGATAAAATGGACAAAACTGTTACTGTTTTAGTTGAAACTTACAAAAAGCACAAGCTTTACGGTAAACGTGTAAAATACTCTAAAAAGTTTAAAGCTCATGATGAGTTAAACACAGCGAAAATCGGTGATATCGTACGTATCATGGAAACTCGCCCGCTATCAGCTACTAAACGTTTCCGTCTAGTTGAAGTTGTAGAAAAAGCGGTTATTATTTAATAACTATTTCGGAACAACCAATTTCCGAAGGGAGGTAACCTAAGTGATCCAACAAGAAAGTCGTATGAAAGTTGCTGACAACTCAGGTGCACGTGAAGTTCTTACAATTAAAGTGCTTGGTGGCTCTGGCCGTAAAACTGCTAACATCGGTGATATCGTTGTTTGTACAGTTAAGAAAGCAACACCAGGTGGCGTTGTCAAGAAGGGTGACGTTGTTAAGGCTGTTATCGTTCGTACTAAATCAGGCGTACGTCGTAAAGATGGTACGTACATCAAATTTGATGAAAATGCTTGTGTAATTATTCGTGATGATAAATCACCACGCGGAACTCGTATTTTCGGACCTGTTGCACGTGAATTACGTGACAGCAACTTCATGAAAATCGTTTCTCTAGCTCCAGAAGTTCTTTAATTTCATGATAGTGCCAATCAAGGAGGTGCGACAGCATGCATGTAAAAAAAGGTGACAAGGTTAAGGTTATCACTGGTAAGGATAAAGGCAAAGAAGGCGTAATTCTTGCTGCTTACCCTAAACAAGATCGCGTTCTTGTTGAAGGTGTGAACATCGTGAAAAAACACGTAAAACCTAACCAATTGAATCCACAAGGTGGAATTGTAAGCCAAGAAGCTGCAATTCACGTTTCGAACGTAATGCTAATCGATCCTAAATCTGGCGAGCCGACTCGTGTAGGTTATAAAATCGAAAACGGTAAAAAAGTTCGTGTTGCAAAAAAATCAGGTGCAGTAATCGACTAATTAGTATAAATAGAAGGGAGGTACACACATGAGCCGCCTAAAAGAAAAATATTTAAGTGAAGTTTCACCTGCTCTTATGAGCAAGTTTGGATATAAATCAGTTATGCAACTGCCAAAGGTAGAGAAAATCGTTATCAACATGGGTGTTGGTGATGCAGTTCAAAACTCAAAAGCATTAGATGCAGCTGTAGAAGAATTAACAATTATCACTGGTCAAAAGCCAGTAGTAACGAAAGCAAAAAAATCGATTGCAGGCTTCCGTCTACGTGAAGGTATGCCTATCGGTGCTAAAGTTACATTACGCGGTGAGCGTATGTATGAATTCTTGGACAAATTAATCTCAATCTCACTACCTCGTGTACGTGACTTCCGTGGTGTTTCTAAAAAAGCATTCGATGGTCGCGGTAACTACACTTTAGGTGTTAAAGAGCAATTAATTTTCCCGGAAATCGATTACGATAAAGTTTCAAAAGTACGCGGTATGGACATCGTGATCGTAACGACAGCGAATTCTGATGAAGAAGCTCGCGAGTTATTGACACAATTCGGTATGCCGTTCCAAAAGTAATCAAACAAGGAGGGCGAAAACGTGGCTAAAAAATCTATGATCGTTAAACAACAACGTAAGCAAAAGTTTAAAGTACAAGAATATACACGTTGTGAACGCTGTGGTCGTCCACACTCTGTATATCGTAAATTCAAACTTTGCCGTATTTGTTTCCGAGAACTTGCATATAAGGGACAAATTCCTGGCGTGAAAAAAGCCAGCTGGTAATCCCCTAATTTGGGAAGGAGGTAAATGTAATGACAATGACTGATCCGATTGCAGATATGCTTACTCGCATTCGTAATGCGAACATGGTTCGTCACGAGAAGTTAGAAGTACCAGCTTCCAACGTGAAAAAAGAAATCGCTGAAATTTTAAAGCGCGAAGGTTTCGTACGTGACGTAGAATACGTGGAAGACAACAAGCAAGGTATTATCCGTATCTTCTTAAAATACGGTAAAGATAACGAGCGCGTTATCACTGGCTTAAAACGTATTTCTAAACCTGGTCTACGAGTATATGCTAAAACAAATGAAGTACCTAAAGTATTGAACGGACTTGGTATCGCTTTAGTGTCAACTTCACAAGGTTTATTAACAGATAAAGAAGCTCGCGCTAAACAAGTTGGCGGCGAAGTTCTAGCATACGTTTGGTAATTAGCAATAAATGAATGGAGGTGCAACTAAATGTCTCGTGTAGGTAAAAAAATTATCGAGGTACCAGCTAACGTAACTGTTACTGTTGCAGCTGACAACAATGTTACTGTTAAAGGTCCTAAAGGCGAACTTGTTCGTTCTTTCCACCAAGATATGAAAATTGAGCAAGAAGGTAACATAATTTCAATATCTCGTCCTTCTGAATCAAAAGAACACCGCACAAACCACGGTACTACTCGTGCGCTTCTAGCGAACATGGTTACTGGTGTTTCTGCTGGTTTCGAAAAATCTTTAGAGCTTATCGGTGTTGGTTACCGTGCGCAATTACAAGGTAAAAAGCTTGTACTTAACGTAGGTTACTCTCACCCAGTTGAGTTCACACCTGAAGATGGTTTAGAAATTGAAGTTCCTTCTAACACAAAAATCATCATTAAAGGTATCAGCAAAGAACGCGTTGGTGCTCTTGCATCTAACATCCGTGACGTGCGTCCGCCAGAGCCTTACAAAGGTAAAGGTATCCGTTATGAAGGCGAATATGTTCGTCGTAAAGAAGGTAAAACAGGTAAATAATGCTGCCTAAGCATTAGAAAGGAGTGACCCTTGTGATTACGAAACAAGATAAAAATCAGGTTCGTAAAAAACGTCATGCACGTGTACGTTCTAAAATTTCGGGTACAGCTGAGCGTCCACGCTTAAATGTATTCCGTTCAAACAAGAACATCTACGCGCAACTTATCGATGACGTAGCAGGCGTAACAATTGTTAGCGCATCTTCTCAAGAAAATGGTTTTGAAGGTGCTGGTAGCAATGTTGATGCTGCAACTAAAGTCGGTGAAACAATCGCAAAACGCGCTACGGAAAAAAATATTAGTGTTGTAGTATTTGACCGTGGTGGTTACTTATATCATGGACGCGTTAAAGCTTTAGCTGAAGCTGCACGTGAGAACGGTTTAGAATTTTAATAAGAAGGAGGGACACATTTCATGAGTCGTATTGACGCAAACAAACTTGGAGAACTTGAAGAACGCGTAGTTACTATTAACCGTGTTGCTAAAGTTGTTAAAGGTGGACGTCGCTTCCGCTTCACAGCATTAGTTGTAGTTGGCGATAGAAACGGTCATGTTGGTTTTGGTACTGGTAAAGCTCAAGAGGTTCCAGATGCTATCCGCAAAGCTGTTGAAGACGCGAAGAAAAACTTAATCGAAGTGCCACGCGTAGGTGGAACAACTCCACACTTAGTGCAAGGTCGCTTTGGTGCAGGAGAAATCCTAATTAAGCCTGCTGCTCCTGGTACAGGAGTTATCGCTGGTGGTCCAGTACGTGCTGTACTTGAGCTTGCTGGTATTACTGATATTCTTTCAAAATCACTTGGATCTAACACACCAATTAACATGGTACGTGCAACTGTTCAAGGTTTAGCTGAATTAAAACGCGTAGAGGACGTAGCTAAATTACGTGGTAAATCAGTGGAAGAAATATTAGGATAAGGGGGGAAAGATAATGGCTAACAAATTAGAAATCACCCTTACAAAATCTGTGATTGGTACTAAACCGGCGCAACGTAAGACAATCGAAGCTCTAGGTTTACGTAAATTACATCAAACTGTTGAGAAAGCTGATAATGCAGCAACTCGCGGCATGTTAGATAAAGTAGCTCATTTAGTTACTGTAAAAGAAATTTAATTTCCAATTATTGAACAAGGAGGTGCCACCCACTATGAAACTGCATGAGTTAAAACCAGCAGAAGGTTCTCGTAAGCAACGCAACCGCGTTGGTCGTGGTATCGGTTCTGGTAACGGTAAAACATCAGGTAAAGGTCATAAAGGTCAAAACGCTCGTTCTGGTGGCGGTGTACGCCCAGGCTTCGAGGGCGGTCAGAACCCATTATTCCGTCGTTTACCAAAACGTGGCTTTACGAACATCAACCGTAAAGAATACGCTATCGTTAACCTTGACACTTTAAACCGTTTCGAAGACGGTGCAGAGGTAACTGCTGCATTATTACTTGAAACTGGTCTTGTGAGCAATGAAAAAGCTGGAATTAAAGTTCTTGGCAATGGAACTCTAAACAAAAAGCTTACTGTAAAAGCTCATAAATTCTCAGCTTCAGCAAAAGAAGCAATCGAGAATGCCGGCGGAACTACTGAGGTGATTTAATGTTTCAGACAATCTCTAACTTTATGCGTGTTCGAGATATACGAAATAAAATCATTTTCACTCTTTTATTGTTAATTGTTTTCCGTATTGGTACGTTTGTGCCAGTACCAAACGTGGATGCTAATGTATTAAAGGTAACTGATGAGTTGAACCTCGTTGGTTTCCTGAATACTTTTGGCGGTGGTGCACTGAAAAACTTCTCCATCTTCGCTATGGGGATTTATCCATACATCACTGCTTCAATCATTGTTCAGTTATTGCAAATGGATGTAGTGCCGAAATTTGCTGAATGGGCAAAGCAAGGTGAAGTCGGACGACGTAAACTTGCTCAATTCACTCGCTACTTTACAATCGCTCTTGCTTTTATTCAGTCATTCGCGATGTCATTTGGTTTTAATAAAATGTATGGCGGATCATTGATTAAAGAAGAAGGAATTTTAACATATGTTACGATTTGTATTGTATTAACAGCAGGTACAGCATTCTTAGTATGGCTTGCTGAACAAATTACTGCACATGGTGTTGGTAATGGTATTTCTATTGTGATCTTCGCAGGTATTGTTTCCGCATTACCTACAAGTATCAACCAAATCTATGCACAACAAATCGAGGGTGCTGGTGATAAGCTATTTATCAACCTAATTATCCTAGGTTTACTTATTTTAATTTTGCTTGCAGTTGTTGTTGGAGTTATCTACATGCAACAAGCACTACGTAAAATTCCAATTCAATATGCGAAACGAGTTACTGGACGTAACCAACAAACAGGTGGTCAACAAACGCATTTACCATTAAAAATAAATGCTGCTGGGGTTATTCCGGTAATCTTTGCATCAGCGTTTCTGATGACACCTCGTCTGTTAGTCCCGTTCTTCGGTGAAAATAATGTGACAACATTCATTGAAAACACGTTCAATTATGAAAAACCTGTTGGAATGATTGTTTATATTGTTTTAATTATCGCATTCACATATTTCTATGCATTCGTACAAGTGAATCCAGAAAATGTGGCTGATAACTTGAAAAAGCAAGGTGCTTACATTCCAGGTATTCGACCTGGTGAAAGTACGCAAACGTATTTAACAAGCGTGTTATATCGTCTGACATTTGTCGGTGCGATTTTCTTAACTGTTCTTTCTGTAATGCCGATTTTATTCATGAACTATATGAATCTACCTGCCTCAGTGCAGATCGGTGGTACAAGTATTATTATCGTAGTCGGCGTAGCGCTCGAAACGATGAAACAGCTAGAGTCTCAACTTGTTAAACGTCACTACAAAGGCTTTATGAAATAATGTTGGTTTTTGGGGAACGTTCCATCGTTTCCTGAAATCAGCAAACCTTTTGTGGGAGGAATATTTCCTTATGAATATCGTTTTAATGGGTCTGCCAGGTGCTGGTAAAGGTACACAGGCAGATAAGATTGTTGAGAAGTACACGGTTCCTCATATTTCTACAGGCGATATGTTCCGTGCAGCTATTAAAGACGGCACAGAACTAGGCTTACAGGCTAAATCGTTTATGGATCAGGGAGCTTTAGTTCCAGATGAAGTAACGATTGGTATTGTTCGTGAGCGACTTGCTAAGCCTGATTGTGAAAAGGGCTTCTTATTAGATGGGTTCCCACGTACTGTTCCACAAGCTGAAGCTTTAGATGGCATTCTTGCTGATCTAGGCAAGGCTATTGAACATACGATTAACATTCAGGTTGAAAGAGATGAGTTAATCGCTCGTCTATCAGGTCGTCGTATTTGTAAAACTTGTGGTACATCCTATCATTTAATTTTCAATCCTCCAGCTGAGGAAGGAAAATGTGATAAAGATGGTGGCGAGCTTTATACACGTGCGGATGATAATCCTGAAACGGTTGCAAACCGTCTGGACGTAAATATGAAACAAGCACAGCCTTTACTTGATTTCTATGAAGCAAAAGGTGTGTTAACTAATATAGATGGACAGCAAGATATTAACAAAGTGTTTGCTGATCTTGATGCTCTATTACAGGGCAGCCGCAGCTGATACCCGGCTCCGGGCGCAGAATACTGCTTCCGCGGGAGGCATGCGGAAGCAACAACGAAACATAATTTTTTGAGAGTTGCAAAAGCATATTGTGCCCGGTATATATTTCTTTTAAAAAGTGCAACATTATTTTTAAAGGAGTATAATGGGTTTCGTGGAAGCATCTGTGTAACGGGTATGAATATCTCATCCAAGACATTCCGGTATTCGTGTAAACATGGGAGATTCAGTGCCCTATGCTGGTCCTGTAGATTCCGTGGATTGTGTGAAGCGAAACCAGACGAGCGTCTTTCAAACATCTCTCATACAATCCAAACATATGTTGAAACGAGGTTGCTTCTATAGTTGCAGCAGATATCCGTTTGATGTAACGATGAGAACTTTAATTTGCATATAGAGAGGAGACAGAGTAGATGGCGAAAGATGATGTAATTGAAGTCGAAGGAACAGTTGTTGAGACTTTGCCAAACGCGATGTTTAAGGTAGAATTAGAAAATGGACATGTGATTCTAGCACACGTATCTGGTAAGATTCGTATGCACTTTATCCGCATTCTACCTGGAGATAAGGTTACTATCGAGTTATCTCCTTATGATTTAACTCGCGGTCGTATCACATACCGTTTTAAATAATCTTTTGCGCTCCGGACTACTAAGGAGGTTAGGTTAGATGAAAGTGAGACCATCTGTGAAACCGATCTGCGAAAAATGTAAAGTAATTCGCCGACGCGGTAAAGTAATGGTAATCTGTGAAAATCCTAAACACAAACAAAAACAAGGATAATTCTGAAGGAGGTGCACAACGTACATGGCACGTATTGCTGGTGTTGACATTCCTCGCGACAAACGCGTGGTAATTTCATTAACGTACATTTTCGGTATTGGTAAAACTACAGCTCAGAAAGTATTAGCTGACGCAGGTATTTCAGAAGATACACGCGTACGCGACTTAACTGAAGATGAGTTAAACAAAATCCGTGAACAATTAGATTCATACAAACTTGAAGGTGACTTACGTCGCGAAACTTCATTAAATATTAAACGTCTGATGGAAATCGGTTCATTCCGTGGTATCCGTCACCGTCGTGGTTTACCTGTTCGTGGTCAAAATACGAAGAACAATGCGCGTACGCGTAAAGGTCCTCGTAAAACAGTTGCGAACAAGAAAAAATAATTGGTAAAGGAGGTTCCTTCTTAACATGGCTCGTAAACAACAAACTCGTAAACGTCGTGTGAAAAAGAATATCGAATCTGGTATTGCACACATTCGTTCTACATTTAACAATACAATTGTAACGATTACAGATATGCAAGGTAACGCTGTATCTTGGTCAAGTGCTGGTGCTCTTGGTTTCCGTGGTTCACGTAAATCTACACCATTCGCTGCTCAAATGGCTGCAGAGACTGCTGCTAAAACATCCCTTGAACATGGTCTGAAAACGTTGGAAGTAACTGTTAAAGGTCCTGGTGCAGGTCGTGAAGCTGCAATTCGTGCACTTCAAGCTGCTGGGTTAGAAGTAACTGCTATTAAAGACGTTACTCCAGTTCCTCACAATGGTTGCCGTCCGCCAAAACGTCGTCGCGTGTAATGGGTGCGTCTCATATTGTATGAGAACATCATTTTTTGTACAGACTGTCTTGTGCAGATAATAAACGATACGTCATTGACGATCGAATCTATGATGGAAAGAACCTATACATTCGATGTTTTGAAGGAGGGTAAATGAAATGATCGAAATTGAAAAACCAAAGATTGAAACGGTGGAGATCAGCGAAGATTCCAAATATGGAAAGTTTGTTGTAGAACCGCTTGAACGCGGATATGGAAACACTTTGGGTAATTCTTTACGTCGTATCCTTCTGTCTTCATTACCAGGAGCTGCTGTCACTTCAATTCAGATTGACGGTGTTCTTCACGAATTCTCAACTGTAGAAGGCGTGGTAGAGGATGTAGCTTCAATTATCTTGAACGTGAAAAAACTTGCTCTTAAAATCTACTCTGACGAAGAAAAAGTTATTGAGATTGATGTAAAAGGCGATGGTACAGTTACGGCTGCTGACATTACACATGACAGTGACGTAGAAATTTTAAACCCAGATCTATATATTGCAACAATCGCTAAAAACGGTCATTTACGTATGCGTATGTATGCACAACGCGGCCGTGGTTACACTCCTGCTGATCAAAACAAACGTGAGGATCTTCCTATCGGCGTGATCCCGATCGACTCTATTTACACTCCAGTATCACGCGTCAATTTCCAAGTGGAAAATACTCGTGTAGGTCAGTCTTCTGACTACGATAAACTTTCTCTTGATGTGTGGACAGATGGTAGCATCGGTCCGAAAGAGGCGATTTCGCTCGGAGCAAAAATTTTAACCGAGCATCTTAACATCTTCGTTGGCATGACTGATGAGGCACAAACTGCTGAAATCATGGTCGAAAAAGAAGAGGATCAAAAAGAAAAAGTTTTAGAGATGACTATCGAAGAACTTGATCTTTCTGTTCGTTCTTATAACTGCTTGAAACGCGCTGGTATTAACACAGTACTAGAGCTTGCGAACAAGTCAGAAGACGATATGATGAAAGTTCGTAACCTTGGACGTAAGTCACTAGAAGAAGTAAAAGCGAAGTTAGAAGAGCTTGGTTTAGGATTACGCAAAGAAGACTAAGCGATTTAAACAAAACTTACAAGATCAGATATTTTTTTATAAGGGAGGGAAACATCCATGGGTTACAGAAAACTTGGTCGTACAAGTTCTCAACGTAAAGCGATGTTACGTGACTTAGCTACTGATTTAATCATCAACGAGCGTATCGAAACTACTGAGGCTCGCGCTAAAGAAGTACGTAAAGCTGTTGAAAAAATGATTACTTTAGGTAAACGCGGAGATTTACACGCACGCCGTCAAGCTGCTGCATTCATCCGTCGTGAACTAGTAACAACTACTGATGCAGAAGGTAACGAAACAACTTCATTTGCACTTCAAAAGTTATTTGATGATGTTGCACCACGTTATGCAGAACGTCAAGGTGGTTACACTCGTATTCTTAAAGTAGGTCCTCGTCGTGGTGACGGTGCACCTGTTGTTGTGATTGAATTAGTTTAACTTCTTGAAAGAAGTTAAAGCCTCCGGCGGATGTCACGGAATCGCAAAGGATTTCTTTGTGCAGGCGCAAAGCTGATTCCGGACGCAATTATGCCGAGGCATAATTGATTCATAAGAGAAGACAAGTGGTGAAGAGGGTGGAATCACCACCCTCTTTCTTTATAAATGATTTATACGACAAATAATTAAGCTGAGCGTTATGATGAGCGGGCACTGTTGTGTGGCGTCTCGTTTAGCTCTCCGCACCTCATTCGTGGAAACAAGGATTTGAGCATCCATGTTTCTTGTAAATGTAACGACTAGCGCATTTCTATTGAATGAGGTGCGCGCTTTTTTATTATGTAAGATAGCGCCAAATTGTGGTGCTTTTTTTAATATATGGGTCTAGGATTTACCATTCAACATGAAGTGGGCAATCTATGGTAGAGGCTCTTAAAAGATAGCATGTTCCGCTCAATAGGTGTAAAAGAGTGGGATAAGAATTTCTGAGTGATTTCTTAAAATAACTTGGTGAAAGTGGTTTTATCAATTTTCTTTTATCGACATAATGATTGTAGTAGAATTCATACATAAAACAGTGTAAGTTAGTTAGTAGAGCCGAGCATGTAGAGAGGAGTTCTAGAAATGCCTGAAATTTTATCATTAAATAATGTGACATTTTCATATACACCAGAAGATAATGAAAGCCATAATGCTGTGGAGAATGTAAGTTTTGCAGTACAGGAGGGTGAATGGATTGCTATCGTGGGTCATAACGGTTCTGGTAAATCTACGATTGCAAAGCTAATGAATGGATTGTTATATCCACAACAGGGCGATGTACGTATATTACTCGAAGTATTAACCGAAGAGAATCTTTGGAAGAGCCGTTCGCAGATGGGGATGGTATTTCAAAATCCAGATAATCAATTCGTTGGAGCGACTGTGCAGGACGATGTAGCCTTTGCTCTTGAAAATAATGGTGTACCATTTGAAGAAATGGTGAAGCGTGTTCATGCAGCACTAGATCAAGTAAAAATGAGTGATTTTTTAGATCATGAGCCCCATCACTTATCAGGTGGACAAAAGCAGCGCGTTGCCATCGCAGGTGCACTTGCGTTAAAGCCCAAGCTTCTGATCCTCGACGAAGCTACGTCTATGTTAGATCCACAGGGACGTGGTGAAGTATTACAGACAGTTCAAACTTTGCGTGCTGAAACTGGGTTAACCGTATTATCCATCACACATGATTTAGAAGAGGCAATGCTTGCGGATCGTATTCTTTTCATGAACGATGGTAAGAAATTTGCTGAGGGTACACCTGTAGAAATATTTGCACTTGGGGACAAGCTAGTTGAGCTAGGACTTGACTTACCATTTGCCATGAAGCTATCAAAGTTATTGCAAAAGGAAGGTGTTCCATTAATGGGACAACATATGACAGAAGAAGAGTTGGTGAATGATTTATGGACATCAAACTTCAACAAGTAAGCTATGCCTATGCACAAGGCACACCTTTTGAAAAACGGGCATTATTCGATGTAGATTTTGAAATTCCATCACATACGTATCAAGCAATTATCGGGCATACAGGCTCCGGAAAATCAACCATTCTTCAGCATTTTAACGCACTTCTAAGACCAACTTCTGGGGAAGTACATATAGGAGACCGGATTGTTGTAGCTGGCAAAAAGGCGAAGGATTTAAAGGCCGTTCGTCAAAAGGTTGGTATTGTGTTTCAATTTCCAGAGCATCAGCTGTTTGAAGAAACCGTGCTAAAGGATATTATGTTTGGTCCTATGAATTTCGGTGTCTCAGAACAAGAGGCTGAAGCACGTGCAAAGGAACTTGTAGGCTTAGTAGGTCTACCAGAAACCGTACTTGAAAAATCACCTTTTGATTTATCAGGTGGACAGATGCGACGAGTGGCAATTGCAGGTGTATTAGCCATGGAGCCAGAAGTAATTGTTTTAGATGAACCAACGGCTGGGCTTGATCCTCGTGGTCAAAAAGAAATTATGGATATGTTTTATAAGCATCATCAGGAACGAGGGCTTACGACAATCCTAGTTACGCATAGTATGGAGGACGCAGCTCGTTATGCAGATAATATTGTTATTATGCATGAAGGAAAAAACGTATTGAGTGGTACACCTCAAGAAATTTTTAAAGATGTGGAGACATTAAAGAACTTCCGCTTAGAGCCTCCTCGTATTGTACGCTTTCAGCAAAAAATCGAGCAAATGATGAATAAGCCTTTCCAAAAAGTATGTTTAACGGAAGAAGAGCTCGCTACTGAAGTTGCTCGAATGCTACGAGAGGAGCGTGCAGAATCATGATGGAAAAAATGATATTTGGACGCTTCTTACCAGGAAGCTCTCCTGTTCATAAGCTTGATCCACGTTCAAAGCTAATTTTTGTCTTCGCGTTCATTATTATCGTATTTTTAGCAAATAATATAGCGACATATGCTATGCTTCTAGCTTTTACCTTACTCATTGTCTTCGTGTCGCGTATTCGTCTGTATTTTTTAATTAACGGTTTAAAGCCAGTACTCTTTTTAATGGCCTTTACCTTCTTACTCCATATCTTTATGACAAAGGAAGGAGCTCTGGTTTTTGATTGGAAGTTTATTAAAATTTACGAAGAAGGAATTCGGCAAGGGATATTTATTTCGGTACGTTTTCTAGTATTGGTCTTTATGACATCTATCTTAACACTTACAACGTCACCGATTTCAATTACAGATGGTATTGAAGTACTGCTGAACCCATTAAAAGCATTAAAAGTGCCTGTTCATGAGTTAGCCTTGATGATGTCTATTTCATTGCGCTTCATTCCCACGTTAATGGATGAGACAGATAAAATTATGAAGGCTCAAATGGCACGTGGCTCAGATTTATCCTCAGGACCGATAACGGATCGTATTAAAGCAGTTGTCCCATTGCTAGTTCCTCTCTTTGTCAGTGCCTTTAAACGGGCGGAGGATTTAGCAACTGCTATGGAAGTAAGGGGCTACCGTGGAGGAGAGGGACGTACTAGATATCGTAAGCTTAAGTGGGATATGGGTGACACATTTGCACTGGTGTTATTAGTAGCAATAGCTGTATTGCTATTCTTCTATAGAAGTTAAAGGAGTTAGCTTTATGCGACGATTAAAAATAATTATTAGCTATGATGGAACACATTTTTCTGGTTACCAAGTACAGCCTGGAGAGCGGACAGTTCAGGCCGAGCTTGAGCGTGTTCTTGCCATTATGCATAAAGGGGAAAAGATAAAGGTTACCGCAAGCGGCCGTACAGATGCGAGAGTTCATGCAACTGGACAAACATTGCATTTTGATACACCACTCGCCATTCCAATTGACAAGTATAGTAAGGCTTTAAATGTGCAGCTTCCTAGAGATATTCGTATATTGTCAGTAGAGGAAGTGGCACATGACTTTCATGCACGATACAGTGTGACTGGGAAGCGTTATCGCTATATTTGGTCTTGTGAGCATGTCCAAAGCCCATTTCGCAGACATTACACGGTTGAGACAAATGGTGTCAAACCCAATGTGGATGCAATGCAGGAGGCAGCAAAGGCTATAATTGGAACACATGACTTTTCATGCTTTTGTGCAGCGAATACAAGTGTGAAGGATAAAGTACGCACAATAACATCACTACTATTTGAATGGCATGGGGAAGAGCTTCATATGGTGATTGAAGGCACTGGCTTCTTATATAATATGGTTCGTATTATAGCAGGTACACTTTGGGAGGTTGGGGTAGGTCGACGTGCTATAGACAATGTAGCACTTGTAATCGCCTCAGAAGATCGTGATAAAGCGGGAAAAACCGCACCGCCACAAGGGTTATACTTAGAAAAAGTGTTCTATTAGTGATGTTCTATAATTCTGAACAACTTCACCAGGTGTTTAATGAAATTGCTTGACTTTAAAAGTCATTCATTATATGATAACAGATGGTATTTTCATTACCACCACAAATAAGCCCCGAAAACTTATAGTGTAGTTTAATGAAAAATAACGGTAATCGAATCGATTAGGAGGATATATACATGCGTACAACATTCATGGCTAAAGGTCACGAAGTAGACCGTAAATGGTTAGTAGTTGATGCAGAAGGCCAAACTCTTGGACGTTTAGCTTCTGAAGTAGCTGCAATCTTACGTGGTAAACATAAACCAACATTCACACCAAACGTTGACACGGGTGATCACGTAATCATCATCAACGCTGACAAAATCCATTTAACTGGTAACAAATTAGAGGGTAAACTTTACCGTCACCACACTCAATTTGCAGGTGGTTTAAAAACTCGTACTGCTGGTGAAATGCTAGACAAGTACCCAACAAGAATGATCGAATTAGCAGTTAAAGGAATGCTTCCTAAAAACTCTTTAGGTCGCAAAATGTTCGGTAAGCTAAATGTTTACACAGGAACAGAGCATCCACATGCTGCACAAAAACCAGAAGCATACGAGCTTCGCGGATAATATAAATTAAGAGGAGGATATTACTTTGGCACAAGTTCAATACATCGGCACTGGTCGCCGTAAAAGCTCTGTAGCTCGCGTACGTTTAGTACCAGGTACAGGTAAAATTGTTATCAACAAACGTGAAATCGAAGAATACGTACCATTCGCTGCACTACGTGAAGTAATCAAACAACCATTAGTAGCTACTGAAACTACAGGAAGCTATGATATCCACGTAAACGTTAACGGTGGTGGATACACTGGTCAAGCTGGTGCTGTTCGTCACGGTATCGCTCGTGCTCTACTTCAAGTAGACCCAGATTTCCGTGCTGCATTAAAATCTGCTGGATTACTTACTCGTGATTCACGCATGAAAGAACGTAAAAAACCAGGTCTACGCGGCGCTCGTCGTGCACCTCAGTTCTCAAAACGTTAATATCGTTGTTATATCAACGTTTCCAAGCTCTTCTCAGGTTTACCTGAGAGGAGCTTTTTTTACGTTGATAACAAAAATAATACCCCATTAATACCCCTTGATTAAAAATCAATGTAATTTTGAAACTGATCCGCTAGTTTTTCACGTGCTGTTTGTGTAACATGTGTGTAAATATCCATCGTAGTTTTAATATCACTATGACCAAGCCTTGCCTGTACATCTTTTAAACTTGCTCCCGTTTCAAACAATAATGAGGCATGTGTATGTCTAAAATTATATTTTTCTTTCTATCAAAGAAAGAATGAAAATAAAAACATACCTATGATGCTCATTCTCATTTAATAACAGTTTAAAATAAATAAGCGCTGGAGATCGATCATACGTTGCAAAAGAATAAAGGGAAAAGAGATTTGAAGCAAGAATGGATTAAAATATTAAGAATCTCACCACTACTTTGTAGATACATGTGAGAAGCCTATGAGACACTTACGAGGGTCACTTAATGTTCAATCTATCCAAACATCATTCCAATCAATCAAGTGGCTTAATCGCCTTGCTAAGTGCTTCAAATAAATTTTTATTTTAAATGAAAAAAGGCTGTAGGCAAACTCAGATTTTGACTTTGTCTACAGCCTAAGAAATTATTCAAATTAAATTTTTCCAAAAATAGCTTTCTAAACCATAATGATTTTTTCTTACTCTTCTTTTTTACTTTTCTCTTCAATTTTTTGAAATAAAAAAGTAACCAATGTAAGAGCAATATAAAGTATAACAAAATTTAGAAGTCCACTAATTTCAATTTTATTCGCTATATATACGTATAACCCTACTACAATTAAACGGTGTTACAACGCCAAGCTTCCCAGATGTGAAAGCAACGCACTGGGCATTTAAAGAGATTGAAGAAGCAGCGAAAAATCATTCGTATTATATAAATGAAGACAGTGCAGAGCAGTTATCTAACTAAACAACAAGTAGGCTACGGATTTCCTTAGCCTGCTTGGATATTTAAAAAGAGTGAAGTGATAATAATAACTTAAAATCAGTGATAGTAATCCATACTAGACGATGCATTTACAATATGGTTTGTTCAGAATTTGTTTAACAGACCTATGATAGGATGCGTAAGGGGACCGATATTAGAAATACAGGTGAAAGTCATATTGCATAATGGATTTAATTCTAACAAACTGATAGTTTGATGTTAGACATAATTGTGTTCAAGTAGGGGAGGCGTGATAGTGAAAAAAAATATTGGCATTACTGTGACCATTATCATGCTATTTATTATCGTATTTTTTGTTGGCAATGGAGATTATTTTGTTAGTAGTAGTCAGCGGATTGCGCAGAATGGGATAGTTACGATTGAAGAAAAAGAACTACAAGAAAATACTATTTTAAAATTAGATGGAGAATGGTCGTTCTATCCAAATATCTTAATATCGTCAAGTGATTCATTTGACGCGTACGAGAGCGAGAAAATACCAATTGAGGTGCCAGCTACTTGGAATAGTTTTGTAGAACCAAATGAAGAAGGACTTACTGTAGGAACATATCATGTTAAGATAAATGTACCAATTGAAGGGGAATATGGATTATACATTCGTTCAATTCGCCAATCTAACCGTGTTTTCATAAATGGAGAAGATGTAGGTAGTATGGGGAATCCGAGTGAAACCTTAAAGGACTTTAAGTTCGAAAATGATGATAAATATACGGTGTTTGGAAAAAGTGAGAATCAAATGCTTGATATTGTAATTCATGTCGGAAATTATAATTATCCAAAAGCTGGTATTACTTTTCCTATTGAGTTTGGAACAAAAGAAGCTATTCAAAGAGATTTTAGCATGAAAATTTTAGCAGGATCGTTTGTATGTATTGGTTATATTGTATTCGGTGCGATTTATATTATATCGTATAGTCAAAATCGGAAGCGTAAAGAAGAATTGTTTTTGGGGTTATTCACTATATTATTCGGACTGTACATGTCGTTTAATAATGAAAAAATATTTTTCATTATTTTTTCATACTTAACCATAAATGAACAAATACGTTTACAATTAGGGATTTTACCACTTGTTGATGTTTGTTTAGCATTTTTTCTCTATTATTTGTATCCGGAGTTTATGAGGAAAAAAGCGATTTATATTATTAGTATTTTGTTAGGTTTACTTTTTTTTATCTATGGGATTTACAACCCGATTACAAAAAATAGTATGATTATACCAATAGAAAATCTAGTTCTTTCACAAATAATCTTTGCAGTAATTTTTATTCCTGTTGGGCTTTATAATGTGTTTGTGCTATTACGTGTGCTTATGAAAGGTGTAGAAGGTTCACGTTATATTCTAATTCTTTTAGTATCTCTTACTTGTTATACCTTTTTAATAGTAATGTATTACATTTTTGATATACCTATGGTTTATAGTGAACAATTATTGTTTATTTTTACACTATATAGTTTTGCATCTCTGCTTAGCTTCCGAGCAAATACATCTTTTAAGAAAGTTCAAGCGTTATCAGAAGAGCTATTGATGCATAATCAAATGAAGGATGAGTTTTTATTGAAAACGTCTCATGAATTACGTACGCCTTTAAATGGTATTTTAAATATATCCAAATCATTAATGGAAGGTGTACAAGGACCTTTAAAGCGTGAGCAACAAGAAAATATCATTTTAATACATAATGTCGCGCAACGTTTAGGTTATTTAGTAGAGGATTTATTGATTTCTTCGAATCATATGACTGGAGAAGTTCGTGTTATCCCTCGTGTTGTTCCGATAAGCGTAATTGATGAAGTAATTGAGGAAATTCGTAGTTTAATGTCGAGTGATACATCCATAAGATTAATGAGTGCAGTAGATTCTAATTTACCCCATATGTATACAGATGAATTACGATTGAAACAAGTGCTTTATAATTTACTCTATAATGCTCTGCAACATACAAAACATGGACAAATTACAGTCTTAGCTAGTGTACGTAATGATTATATGGAAATACAAGTAAGCGATACTGGAATTGGTATACCATCACAAGACTTAGATCGAATTTTTAATTCCTTTTATCAAGTAAAGAAAGGTAAAAAAAGTGGGGGACTTGGGTTAGGATTAAGTATCTCAAAAAATATAGTAGAACAGTTAAATGGGGAAATTCATGTAACAAGTACATTAGGTGTTGGAACAATTTTTACTTTTACGGTGCCACTTGCCACACTCGAAAAACTAGATATTGAAACACAACAACAGATGGGCAATAGAGCAGAAAATACTATACTACAGCTAAATTTACCATTATTGCATAAAGGTAATGACAAAACCATACTCATTGTTGATGATGATCATGTGAATATAAAAGTACTAGTGGACGCATTAATTCAAAAAGGCTATACCATTATTGGGGTAGATAATGGGTTTGATGCGATGGATTATATAAAGAAACATAAAGTAGATTGCATGTTAGTCGACTTAATGATGAATGGTATGTCAGGCTATGAATTATGCAAACAAGTACGAAAGCAATACGATATGTTGGAATTACCGATTATTGTTTTAACAGCAATTATGCAGCATTCAGATTTAGTGTTATCTTTACAAGTTGGGGCAAATGATTATCTGCCAAAACCGATTGCGATGGATGAATTACTAGTGCGTATTCAATCATTACTAGCAGTTCGACAATCTTCCATTGATGCGATTGAGGATGAAATGAATTATTTATATGCGCAAGTAACTCCTCATTTTGTCTACAATACACTTAATACTATTATCGGCTTAAGCTATACAGATATAGAAAATACACGAGAGGCGTTATACAGTTTAGCAACCTATTTCCGTGCCAAGCTGAATGTCCATTATCGTAACAGCATGGTTTCTATAGAAGATGAAATAGACCTTGTAAAAGCATATCTCTATATTGAAAAAATGCGCTTTGGTGATCGTCTTACAGTTGTGTATGATATTGATGAGTCCATTCAATCTTTGATTCCAGCATTATCAATTCAGCCTATAGTTGAAAATGCAGTTTTTCACGGGATTTCGAAGAAAAAAGAAGGTGGTACTATTGAGGTGAGTGTGCAACGAGAAGGTCAATTTATACGTATTAAAATTTATGATAATGGGGTCGGTATCTCAGAAGAAAAGTTGCAACGATTAGTAAATGAAGAAAACTCACGTATTGGATTTACGAATCCGTTGAAAAAATTTAGGCTTATTAGAAATGCCAGTTTTCGTATATATAGTGAAGAAGGTAAAGGAACTACTGTTATTATTCTATTACCAGAAGGTGATGCATAGTGAATATAGTCATAATTGATGATGAAGAAATGGCAATAGATGTGTTAAGAATTATGCTAGAAAAGCTTACACAATTTACGATTTGCATTAAAGGTACATATACAAATGTAAGGGATGCATTTGCTTTTTTTGAAAAAGAGCGAGTAGATGTCGTTTTTTTTTAGATATGGAGATGATTGACGTTCATAGGTTGCAAGTTGCCAAAAAGTTACTAGTTAAATATCCAACACCTCAGTTCTCAAAACGTTAATATCAGCGTTTCAAGGCTCTTTTCACTTATGTGGAAAGGGTCTTTTTTAATTTTTGAAGTTATAAAAGGGATCTTCATCGTTTGCGGGAAAAAGTAGATCCTTTCTCACAACTCTATGGTTTTTCATTAAGAAATCCAATTTCGTCAATTAATAAAGTTCAAAAACTATATGAACATAGGACAGGTGATACAGCAGAGGATCAAATATATGCTAAAGCACTAATATACCAACTTGTTTATGAAACTTACCGTGATATTAGGGAGATGGGGTTTGGGGCTTTGAACAAGATTATGTAGCTCTTGCTATGCAGTATTTGAACGAACATTATGCTGAACCGATATCTATACAGACATTTGTAGAAATGTTTCCTATAAGTAGAAGCCAGTTAAGTCGATTGTTTAAAAAGTGTGAACGTAAAAGTTTACAATAATATTTAAATGAAAGGAGATTGGAAGCGGCTAAAAAACTGTATATACTTCGAAAAACCTTGTAAGTAAATCTAAAAAAATACGAAAGGACTGTTCAAAAAATTAGTTAAGCAATTTTTTTCGCAGCCCCGTTATCTATTACCTATTATTCTCTAAGATTAACTCAGTTATCATATCCAGTTGATGTAATACACTAATCGGATCATTGAGTAGGAATTGATCAAAATTAATATGATATACTTTACCATTTTGAACAGCTGCCGTACTCGCCCAAATCTGTTCATTTTCCTTGAGCGAATCTTCTCCATCTTTATTCGTTGCGATAAATAAGTGGTCGCCGATATATTCAGGAATGACTTCAGCTGAAATCTCCCAAACTTCCCCATTTAGCACTTCAGCCTGTACTTTTTCTTGCGGTGTTAAACCTAAATACTTATAAATAATATTTCCACCCATATTCACATCGTCGTAAATAAGAAAGGCGTCCTGACGTACATTTAATATTGTAAAAGTCTCGTCCTTACTGATGATAGCGTCTACTTTTTCTTTAGCAGCTGCGACTTTCTCTTCAAATTTACTAAGCCACTCTTCACTCTCTTTTTCCTTGCCTAAAATTTCACCAAACATACGCAGTTCATCTGCTAGATTTTCTGAGTGATTTGGTATAATAACTGTTGGAGCAATTTTACTAAATGCTTCATATCCCCCACCATCTCGCCAAGCTTCTGTCAAAATAATCAAATCTGGCTCTAGAGAAGCTACTTTCTCGAGATTCAATGGAAATATACCAACATCTTCAATATCATTTTCAGCAATAAATCCAGTTTGTAAAGGGTAACTAGAACTGCCGACTGGCTGGACGCCCAATGCCATTAATTGTCCGACTTTTACATCGGTGAATACTCGCTTTGGTTCCAATGGAATTTCGGTCTCACCATCAATATGCTTATAAATCTTAGTTCTAGAAGCTTCCTCTCCTTTATTATTTACAGCTGTTATTGAGTTATTTCGATCATTTTCCGAGCTTGGCTTACCATTATTTGCTTGACATCCACTTATAAGTATTGACACACAAACAAGAATTAGTGAAGCCAGGGTAGTTTTTGTACGGTTTGTAATTAACAATTGTATCTCTCCTTCTGATTGAGAAAGGTTCTCAATTTCTTTTGCACCTTCATTATAAGAAAGCGAAGATACTGGAACAATGGAGAATAGTGAAGATTTAGATGGATTAAGATGTAGACCTTGGTGACCAAACCTTCTTTCACGAAAGTGAAGCGGAGATACTCCGAACTGCTTTTTAAACAATCTACTAAAGTAATACATATCTGAATATCCTATGCTGAAAGCTATTTCTCCTACACTTAGCTGAGTAGTCAATAAAAGTTGACTGGCTTGTTCTAATCGTATGCCAATAATATAATCATTTGGACTTTCCCCGACTTCTGCTTTAAACAATCTGTGCATATAACTAACACTGCAACCGAGTAAATCAGCTAACTTCCTCATCGTAATAACTTCGTGGTAATTTTTATGAATATAATTGAGTGCATAGGCAATAAGTTTAGAAGGTTTGCCTTTGTCTGTAGAGTTTTGCAGGAGATTGAATAACTCGTAAATAAATTCATAGAACAATGATTTCGAACGGATTTTGCTTAATTCATCACATTTTCCCCATTCTTCATATAATCCTCGAATGTTATTATATAGAACTCCAGGTTCTTGGAGGACAACATGATAAAATAGATGTAATGGTTCTAGTAACTGATTCGTTGAATGCTTAGCAGAAGGGCTTACAGTCACATCTGAATTACTTACTTTGAAATAAATAATATAATATGAGAACTCGTTTCTAGCAGGCAGAATGTCCATCTTCGTCCCTTTACCTGCATGAACCAAATGATGTCGCTTTACATAACATTTATGTTCATCTATTCGTACAAAGGCATTACCATTAACAACAAACAGAAATACATTGGTAGGAAGTTTGTAGTTGCATAGATCCTGCCCATCACATATAACATGATGGCGAATATCTAAAATTCGAACAGTAGCCATATTCCACAGCTTGATTTGTTCATTCCAATTCATAATTTCACCCCAAATATATCTTTGTTTAAGATGATAATGATTCTCAAATGAAATTGCAATATACACTGAAATTTGAAATTGATAATCATTTAGATTACTATACAAAATTGAATATTAATGTGGAGGAAGGGTCAATCAAGTGATGGGGAATAGGTATAGGACTATACATATAACAAATGAGACCCAAAAAGTATACACTTTATTAAAAAATTTAGGCTGATGTTTTATAGTTATTATGTATTTTATTGGTGAATAAATGGGACTTGATGTGAGACAAAATAGAGAAATAGGGAATTAAGAAATCTTTAGAAGGTATGATTATGGAGAAAGCTGCAGTGACCAGTAGTCTTAAATTAACGCCATCAATTTTTTCTCATAGAATCTCAAGGTATAGAGCTCTTTGGAATTAATCTAATTCTAAAAGGGCTTCTTTTTAATTAATAAGATAGCATGTTCACATTACCATAGTAAAAGTTTTGAATCGCACAATGCGTGAGGCTCGTTTATATAGATGAAGGGGTGATAGTGCTGGATTTGCGACAGATAGTAGATGATTATAGTGAACATTTATTACGTATAGCTTATTACTATACAAAAAATTTACATGCTGCAGAAGATATTGTACAAGATGTTTTTATCAAGTTTTCGCAGAGCAATTATGAAGAAAATGGGCAATTACGTTCCTATCTAACAAAAATAACCATAAACCGCAGTAAAGATTATTTAAAAAGCTGGTCGTATCGAAAGATTCAACTCCAAGAACAATTTCCCTTACTTGCTTTTTTACAAAAAGACAGTCTGGTACAAAAGGAATTGCAAACAACAATTGGAGAAGTCGTTCTATCTTTACCCATTAAATACAGAGAAGTGATTATTCTTTATTATTATGAGGAATTACATACAGCAGATATCGCCTCACTATTAAAACAGCCTGAAAGTACAATCCGCACAAGATTACGAAGAGCCCGTGAAAAACTTCGACCTATATTATCTGGGGAATGGGAGGATTTATATGAAGAGTGAAATCAAAAAAAGTTTGCTTGAAGCAACACCTGATTTACAAGAGAGCAAATCTCGCGTAAGGAAAGCTGTGCTACAATTACCAAAAAAACAGCACTCTCGAATACCTCGGCTCGTATCTGGGTGCTTGATCTTACTATTAATAATATTAATATTCGTTGAACGACAAAGTGATGAATATGTACACGGCTTCTCAGAAACAACTCTAAATATGTATGGCTTATTAGATGATGCCGACCATTCTGAACGTTATCGTAACGATTTATTGCTTTTAAAATATGGGAAACGTAAAGGTGTAAAGCTAAGTAAACAGGACGTGAAAAAACTGGTTACATCCTTTGAGGCTGAATTACCGAGTTCTTTTGATAAAATCCTACAAAGAAAGGGTATTACAAAAGAGGCTTACAAAGAACAATATCTAACATTGATTGCACAGGTTCAACTTGTACGTGAGGCGTTACTACCTCACTATAAAATGTATCCAGAATTTCATCAAGTAATTCATGAGCAATTACTCCTCCTTGATGCAGCTGAAGAAGAGCATATGAAAGATATGAGTTTCGAAGTGGCAGTCGATATTCATGCCATTGTCTTATATGAAGGAAAAAATGCACGAATTCTTGCATTAATGGATAAAAAAAGGTTGTTAGAAGAACAACTTATTATTATGCCAATACGTGATGAATTAACATTAAAAACTGGTGACGAAGTGTTACTCCAAAACAGTTTTCTGACAGGATTTACAACAAAAACAGTAATTAAGTATTTTGCGGTAAGCCAAAATATTACAGAGATAACAACAAATAAATCTACAACAATACCAGCCATACAGAAGAAATTGAGCATTTTTTTTGAACAAATGACTTGGCAAAATATTTCACAGACAAAAGAACCCGACATACAATTAATCACAATGAACGGAAACTATTCTGTCTGGTATGGTGACGATATTGTCATTGGCTCTGGTGATAAAGGCTTTATCATTAGCAAAGAACAGGTGCAGGAATGGGGAGACGAATTAATTCAAAAATTGCAATATAAATAACATATAAATGCCATCTATTTTGACAGATTTTTATTCAAAATAGATGGCTTTTTTTAATTAAAGGTAATAAGAAGTATTTATTAAAATTATTTTTGGATAAGTTTATATTTTTTTAAGAAATTATTTAGAGGGAGTTTAACATTCAATATTAATATTATTGTCAATGGGACATCAAGCCTCAATAAAAGGGTTTGGAGTAACTGATTAATAATAAAAATATGGAGGTAAATAGAAATGAAAAAGCTATTAATAGTATCCGTTGCAGCAATGGCTCTCCTTGCAGCTTGTCAGGATAAAGAGCCTGTAAAGGAAAATGATGCAGAAAGTGCAGAAGTAAAAACAGAGAGTGCCGCAACCGAAAATAATACACAGTTAACAAAAGGACAAGAAATGGCTAACATTCTTAGTAGTACAAACTGGCAAGGGACAAAGGTATACGATAAAGATAATAATGACTTAACAGCTGAGAATGCGAATTTTATCGGTCTATCTAAATATAATGTTGAAACAGGTCACTATGAATTCTTTGATGCGGCTACAGGAGAAAGCCGCGATGATAAAGGAACATTCTTTGTTACAAATGATGGGAAAAGTAGAGTTTTAATTTCTGATTCAAAAAATTACCAAGCTGTTGTGGGAATAACAGAGTTAAACGACAATATTTTTACTTATAAACGAATGGGTAAAGATAAGGAAGGCAACGATGTAGAAGTTTTTGTTGAGCATGTTCCTTATAATGATAAGGATCTTGCTTTCACGGATGCTGATAAAACTTTAGATGCTACTACAGGTGATATTGTAAAAAACGTGGACGGTGATAAGATCTTAGCAGAGACATTGTGGCATGGGACTGTAGTGTTAGATGAAGCTGGGAATGATGTAACTGAATTTAATACGAACTTCATCAGTATCGCAAAATATGATGCAGACACAAATAAATATGAATTTTTCAACCCTGAAACAGGAGAAAGTCGTGGAGACTATGGTTACTTTGATATTATCCATGGCAATAAAATTAGAGCCCACGTTTCAGTTGGCGACAATAAATATGGTGTAGCACTTGAAATCACAGAGCTTAACGATCAGAAGTTTACGTATAAAAGAATGGGTAAAGATAAAGATGGAAATGAAGTAACTGTATTTGTTGAGCATGAACCATATGAAGGTGAATATAATCCTGAATTCACACTCAAATAAATTTCCTCCTTAGTAATAAACAGCGTTAGTCCTTTACGGGCTAATGCTGTTTTTGGATAGAAGAAATTAATTTATAATCTCGTCAGCTTAGTGGCGAGGTTTTTAATATATCCAAGCCTAATAATTAAGGGCTGAGTAAAATGTGTATTTTACGTGGAAATGGCTGATACTGCTTTTAAGCTGTTATTTCTTAGAGGACTTTGAAGTAACTGAATATATAAAATGGAGGTCAATGTATGAAAAAGCTATTAATAATATCTCTTGCAACGATGGCATTGCTTGCTGCGTGTCAGAGTAAACAAGATGTAAAAAAGAAAGAGGAAGTAAAAACTGAGCAATCTGCAGAGCAAAGGCAGGTTGAAATGACGAAAGGTCAAGCGAATGCCAATATTCTTAGTAGCACAAACTGGCAGGGTACAAAAGTCTACGATAAGAATAAGAAAGATTTAACCGCAGAAAATTCTAATTTTATTGGCCTAGCAAAATACGATACTAATTCAGCTCGTTACGAATTTTTTGATGCAAAAACAGGAAAAAGTCGCGATGATAAGGGGATTTTCTTTATCACGAATGATGGAAAGCAAAGAATATTAATTTCTGAATCGAAAAATTATCAAGCTATCGTGGAAATTACGGAGCTAACTCAAAATTTATTTACGTATAAAAGGATGGGGAAAGATACAAATGGTAACGATGTAGAGGTATTCGTTGAGCATGTTCCTTATAAAGATAAAAAACTTACATTTACTGAAGAAGATAAAGCTTTAAAAAATTCCACAGGAACTATTGTTAAAGATGTGGATGGCGATAAAATTTTAGCCGATACACTATGGCAGGGAACAGTTGTATTAGATACAGAAGGAAATGATTTAACACAATATAATTCAAATTTTATTAGTATAGCTAAATATGATGCTGATACGAATAAATATGAATTTTTCAATCCTGAAACAGGTGAAAGCCGTGCTGATTATGGTTTCTTTAATGTTCTCCATGGAAATAAGCTAAGAGCACATGTTTCAATAGGTGAAAATAAATATGGGGCTGTCCTTGAAATTACTGAACTTAATAACAAGAAATTCACTTATTTAAGAACGGGTAAAGACAAAGATGGAAAGGATATCACAATATTTGTAGAGCATGAACCTTATACAGGTAAGTTTAAACCTGAATTTACACAAAAATAGATTTATTCCTCAAGTAACGGCATTAGTTCTCAAATTGTAATTGGACTAATGCCATTTTATTGTTACTTGAAAAATATCTATTACAAATCAAACTCTCAATTTTAATACTGAGTGTTTTTTTCACTTTCTGGCATAGTTCTCTCACTAACGTCGTACACTAAATGTAAAAGGGTGGTGGATATGGGTGAAGCGCTGGCTTGCACTAGGAGTAATTATGCTAATGAGTATAGTGGTTGTGGCATATGAAACGAATGCTTCAGACCGTAACTTCTTCTTACCAGACCCACTTGGTGGTCAAAAGATTGTCATTGATGCGGGGCATGGGGGTCAGGATGGAGGAGCTTCAAAGGGCGAAGTGATTGAAAAGGATATTACACTTGCAATTGCTCAGTATGTCGAGAAAGAGCTAAAGAAAAAAGGCGCAATGGTTATAATGACGCGAACACAGGATGGAGATGTTATCGAGGAGCATGCGCCGTCAGAGAAGTTTGGTACAATGCGGGAACGAAAAAAGCAGGATATCTTTTTAAGAAAGGATATTGTTGAAAAAGAAAATCCAGATATTTTTATTACAATTCATGCAAATGCTATTCCAGAGACAAAATGGCGTGGAGCACAGGTGTTTTATCATAAAGAAGGACATGCTGAAAGTGAATTATTAGCAAAAAGCATTCAAGAATCTATACGTACAAATTTAAAAAATACTGACCGAGAAGCACTGTCTATCAAACAAATATATTTACTGAAAAAAGTTGAAGTACCTGCTGCACTTGTGGAAACTGGATTTATCAGCAATGATGAGGAACGTGCACTTTTAACCGATAAAAAATACCAAGAAAAAATGGGAGATGCCATTGTTGAAGGTATAGAAGCCTATTTATTAGCTAAAATTGAATAGAGCAACATCTACAACGTAAATCAAATCATTATGATATACTAACATTGAGATAATATAAGGGGAGTGTTCGTCGTGATTACTGAACAACAAATACGAGAAATACTAGGACAACTACAAGATCCATTTTTACATAAATCACTTGCAGAAACAGATGGAATTACTAACGTATCAATAAAAGAAGAAAAAAATCATGTCAGTGTAAAAATTGCGATTGCTAAAACAAATACACCTGAACAATTACAATTACAAATGAAAATAGTTGAAGTTTTGAAGGAAGCGGGTGCAAATACTGTAGGCATTCGCTTTGAGGAGCTATCGGCAGAAAAATTACAAGGCTTCCGTGGAACAGCTACTGAGTCTGAGGCTCAGGATATTTTATCTCCTCTTAGCACAGTACAAGTTATTTCCATTGCATCAGGTAAAGGCGGTGTAGGAAAATCTACGGTTTCCGTTAATCTTGCTGTGGCATTAGCTCGACTTGGTAAAAAAGTGGGCTTAATTGATGCAGATATTTACGGGTTTAGCGTGCCAGATATGATGGGTGTTACCGATATGCCGAAAGTTGTAGATAATCGAATTTTCCCAGTTGATCGCTTCGGGGTAAAAGTGATTTCAATGGGCTTCTTTGTTGAAAACAATGCACCAATTGTGTGGCGTGGACCAATGTTAGGTAAAGTGTTAGATCAGTTCTTCCGTGATGTAGAATGGGGCGAATTAGACTATCTGTTACTTGATTTACCACCAGGTACCGGGGACGTAGCTCTAGATATTCATCAAATGCTGCCTTCATCAAAAGAAATTGTTGTTACAACACCACATCCTACAGCAGCATTCGTTGCGGCTCGTGCAGGTGCAATGGCTCTACAAACAGAACATGAAATTTTAGGTGTTATTGAAAATATGGCATGGTACGAGTCAAAATCAGGTGATCGTGAATTTGTATTCGGTCAAGGCGGAGGACCAAAGTTGGCTGAAGAACTACGTACAGAATTACTTGGACAAATCCCTCTTGGTCAACCTGACTGGTCAGAAGAAGATTTTGCACCTTCTGTTTATGCTGAAAAACATCCAACAGGGCAAATTTATTTAGATATCGCGACGAAAATGATCAATAAATTAAATAAATAAATTAAAAACGGATTTCCTAAGTTAATGAGGAAATCCGTTTTTAAAATAAAGGAATTACTGGTTACTTTTTTGCTCCTTGTTAGTGCCTGCACCGCTACCTTCTTTTTTCTCGCCTTTTCCTGAAGATGCAGTTGCTTCACCACCACTTTTTTTAATAAGCTCCTGCCATTTTGATTGCATAAGTGGGCTTTCAATCGTTTCTTTTACGACTTCCTCCATTTGTTTTCTCATGTTGGAAGACTTTAGAATCGTTTCTAACTGCTTTTGCATATCGGGCTGTCCAAAGAAAGCCTCCATATCCTTTTGGAAAGTGGGATCTTTGATTAATTCTTTCATAATATCCTGTTGCTGCTTTTGCATACTTTTAGCGACAGTTTCTTTAAATTTTGGATCCTCGAATGTTTTCTTCCAAAAATCTTCGGCCTCCTTAGAAAGTAAGGTTTCCTCAGTAGCCTTTTTTACTTCTTCATGCTCCAAAATCAATAATTCGCGAAAGCTTGGCTCCTCTAAAAGCTGCCGTAAAGCCTTTTTACCATCCTCAGTTTGTAAAGAGTCAATCATAATTTTTTTTATTTCATCATAGGACATGGTAGAGGTTTTATCTTGTGAACAGGCAGAAAGAAAAAGCATTAGAACTAGTAATAGGGTAAATTTTCGCATTAATCATCAGTCCTTTCTATAGATAGACTCTTTCAATTATTGTTCACATTTACGATGACTTTATGTATTGGTTAGGATGAGAAATAGCTTTTTTAACAATGCATTGTTAAAATAAATACAGATATATTGTAGAAATTGGGGGACTTTTAGTTGTGACGATACGAAATTGGGCAAAGTTTTTCTTTTTTGCAATGCTCGTTGGAGGCGCTGTCAACGGAATTTGTAGCTTGTTTATAAGATGGGACTTCTTTCAACCATACATAACAAATGGTCATTGGGGAGAATTTATAGCAGGGCTTTTATGGATGGTCTTTTTAGGATTTACGATGAGTGTAATTGCACAAGCAGGATTCTTTGCTTATTTAACACTCCATCAAGTAGGGGTTAACATTTTTAGAACACTGACGCTGTGGAATTGGGTTCAGTTATTATTAATTGTTATTACTATTTTTGACGTTATATTCTTCCGCTTTGTCCCAGGTATTAAAGAAGGACAAAGCTGGATATTTTATTTAGGATTATTAATTGTTTTAATTTTTGGAGCAGTTGCAACAGCCGTTCAAAAAGTAAAATTGACGGGGAAAAAGCATGTTTTAATTTCCGCATTATTTTTTATGATTGTCATTACAACGTTGGAATGGACAATTGCTTTAATGGGACGTGATGAAAATATTAACGAGTATGTTGCTTTGTTACTATTTCCATTACTTGCTGTAAACGCCTATCAATTATTAGTATTACCTAAATATAATGCAAAATCCGATGAAGATCGTCAAAAGTTAGAAGCACGCCGTAAAGCACGTAGAGAACAAGCAAAAAACGCAAATGCATAATAAAGATGCCTCCAATTGATTTTTGGAGGCATTTTTTTTATGGTGATTTTTTAGTTTGAACTTTATACCCAAATATATTTTCTTCAATCGACATAAATTTATTTTGTTGTAGCAAAATATTAATATCCTTGAATGTAATTGAATTGTTTTGATGCAAGGTGATGAAAATAAAATCGCCTTTTTGTATTTTAGGTGTTTTTTCTCCTTTCCAAATTAAAGAGGGAGAAAGTATGTTTATTTGCTGTTGAAATAAGTTCTTTTGTAAATCCTGAGAATATTGGTGATTGCGAGTGGCAAACCAAAGTGGTGATTCTTTTAAATACTTTTCGTAAATAGCGATATCTTTTTGTATGGCTGTCATATTAATAGGTTCATCTATAGAATCCTCTGGTCCCAATAATCCTGTAGGCAGTTTTCGCTTTTGAATGATTTTTAATTGTTCTGGTGATCGTTTAATCCATGCGGCATCTAACAATAAGAGTGGATAAGGCTCTTTCACAGTGTTAAGCCAGTCCATTAGTGCTTCATCAGAGAAAGTAATTTCGACAACAAGGGATGTACCGTAATGTCCTTTTGTTACAACTGCTGGAGCATCAGCGATATTAAACACAGAAATCATAGTTGAGTTTATCGGTTTTATAAAAACAAATAGTATTACGATGAAAAGCAATGAAATCAACGTTTTACGAACCATCACAACAACCTCGTTTCTAAAATATTAAAGAGAAAAATAAGCTTCTTAAAAAAACTTATGATTTAGTGTTGACTTTCATGAATAATCGATGTTATTATGTATAAGTCGCCAAGAGATGACGCGACAAATTAAAAAATGAACCTTGAAAACTGAACAAGCAAAACGTAATCAATAAAGTTTTTAGTAGCTAGCTTCTGTTGGTGAACAAAACAAAAATTTTGGACATCAAAATTGATGCCAGCAAAACAATTTGAGCTAATCAAATTTCTTTTATG
>NZ_JBYTBB010000057.1:0-36756 GCF_058788755.1 Lysinibacillus sp. FW301-JW8 | reverse complement strand
ACTTTTTTGTGCTTACATGTAATTACAGAAAATTATGATTAATTTGAATGAGGCATTATTTTAATGCGATGCTAGTGTTTATTAATATAAAATATAAAGAAGTTGAATTTATCTGCTACCATCTGTTACGCACCGTTTAAACCCTTGATATGACTGGTTTTGTGAGGTAGCAGTTATCTGTTACCGGTAACGCATTTGACCTATATTTTCAATGAAAATAGCTAAAACGGTCACTTTTTAAGCCATTTTTTTGATGGAAATTCCATCACTTTTTTAAAATCACCCTTGATATATCAACGTGTTTCCCTAGGGAAAATATCAAACACCTAAAAAAGCATGTATTTCGTTAAAAAGGTAGCGCATTTTATAAATTAATCACTAACAAAGATGCGTTTATTTTTACTGTCTATTTTTTGCTGCTTAGTAGCATAACCGAAAAGTTGTTTAATCTGTTTACTAAAGCTAATATTGCTCACAGCCTGGAAACCATTTTCACTGCAGTAAACCTTGTACTGTAAATAGACATCACCAACAACAGATCGCTCCAGCTCAACATCTTCATTTGTAACAAAGCTAATAATCGGGTTGTTTTCCTCTTGATACTTTTGCAGCTCTTTTTCTACTACTTTTGATTTTGTAAAACCTTTATTTTCAAGCAACCGCTTTAATGCCTTAAGTGTTAAATTCAACACGTATTGCATAGATTCATCAGAAATTAATTTTTGCCTGATTAACGGGTCGTAATCTTCATCTGAAATATCAAATTTTGCTTTAAAAGGGACAATGAATAACCTTCTAACTAATCCGTTGGAATAATCGTTAATACGTGGCATTTCATTGGCCGAAAAGATTAATTTCGCATAGTTTTTAAAATCAAATGGATCCTTTCCCTTACGCTCTACGTTTAAACGTTCACCAGTTGCAAGCTTTTTAAAAATTGATGACTCTTTGATATATCCTTTTGAAATATCATCGCCAATATTGACTAACTTTCCAAATAGCTCAGCTGTTTTAAATCGTTGGTCCAGCTCTTTTAAATCTAATGACGAAAGATTATTCTCACCAACAAGTGCAGCTAAAATTTCTAAATATGATGATTTACCATTACTACCGTTACCTGTCAAAATAAATGAATAAGAATAACGACAATCTCTTAAAATTGAATAACCTAAGATTTCCTCTAAGATGGACCGTATCTTTTTATCATGGACTGCAATTTTATTTAAAGTACGATCCGTCACTTCATAATAGGCGCCTGGTATATAAGCAATTGGAATTTTATTGCGTGTAATTATATCCGGTGAAAAGTCTTGCAGCTGCCATGTTTCAAGATTAAATACACCATTTTTCATAACAATATATTGTGTTGATGCAAACTGTTTTTCTTTTGCATTTAGCTGGATATATGCTAATGTTTCTTGTCGTCTAGCCCTGGTCAATGATGAAATGTGTTTAACCATCATTCGCTCAATGTCTCCTCACGATCTGAATACACACCGTCATGGTAAATATGCAGCACGTTCGCTATTTTACAAATGTGATGTTCATTAATTAAGAAGTCACCGAATTTATCATGATGAAAAACACCCTTGATGAAAAATGATTCTTTCATAAATGCTTCATCACGTAAAATAATATTTAATTCACTCTTATCAACCGGTTGCTCTAAAATATAGTTGTTGATAATAGCAATGGTTTCTTTAATATCTTTCTTAGCCATTCCCTGCGACTGCATTTTTAAAATATAAGTAAATAATTTATCGTTCCGTCCGTCACCATCTGAAAGCTTGGCCAAGTTAGGATTTCTCTTGTTATAAGGATATAGCCACGCTGGTAAAGGCTCATGTTCTTCACACTTTCGGAGCCATTTACGAACCTGGCCATTTATTTTAAGTGGATCTGCAGTATTCTTTATCCCTAACTTATAATCGCAATGTATACCAATGTTGGAGTACCATTTGATTTTATTAGCCGTTAAATCATAGCCTTTAAAGTAAAAATGCATACCGTTGTTCGTTTGTAAAACAGAACAATTGATATTCTTATCCTCTACTATGTCTAGTAGTATTTCTGCTTCCTCTATATCATCCACATCGACCATAATAAAGTCGTCTTCTAAAATACCGACATAAGAATCTACCAATCTAACTGTATTGTAGGAAAGTAGCTTGCTACCATCTTTGAATGATGTGGCAGCATGCTTACCATTTCCTTTCAGGTAGCCCTTATACATCTACTCACCTACTTTCAATTACCTACTTGCCCCCACAAGCGATTTTTAAAAACTATTTTTTTCTAAAAAAAAATCAATCTCTTTCTTAGAGACCCTTTTAATTCCATCAATCTCACAAACTTTTAAACCTCTTTCTCTAAACTTTATAAAACTGTTGTAGCTTACCCCAGCATATAATGCTCCTTCACGAAGATTCATCCATTCTTTTGTCATCAATTGTTTTTGACTTTGCTCAATAGCTTCTTTAGTAGCAGATATTACAACGTGTTTTAGTTGTTCTTCTAAACCTTCAGGCATATCTAATTCAATACGCATTCCTCTCAATCCCCTCGTCTTTTTTCGTCTCGAAATCCATAAAAAAAATTTCGTTAATAGTTACATTAGGATTAACTTCTTTTACATTTTCATAAAAGATTTTCATTTCTTTATCCTTAAAACTTGTTTTCCCCTTTTCTTTGCTACGATATGTACCTTCTGAGATATTTAATTTAAAGGCCATCTCCTTTTGAGTTAATCCTGTCATTTTCCTATAGGCACATACTACATTACACATTCCTCTCAATCCTTTCGTCTTTTTTCGTCTTATGTTTTCGATGATATCAAATACTAAAAAAAATAACAATGGTTTTTCGTCGTTTTTCGTCGATTTATTTTCGATATTATGATATTATTTCGTTCAAGGAGGGATATTTTGAAAAATAATCATACTCAAAACGTACCAATTGGAAACCGTATTAAGTCAATTCGAAAGAAGTTAGGATTAACTACTAAAGAATTTGGGAATAAAATTATCCCTCCAGCTAGTGATAGTCTTGTTTCTAGATGGGAACGCGGTGTTAATCGACCAAATAATAATCGACTAAAGCAAATTGCTGAATTAGGGAACATATCAATAGATTATCTTTTATATGGTGTTAATGAACAGCAACTTGCAAAAGAAGCTAACTTATTTGAGACAAATTATTATGCTTCTAATGAAGGATTAAAAATTCCAGTTTTTGTTGATGAAGGAAATAATGTAAATATTCTAGTTTGGAAAGACAATGAATATCTAAATGAAGAAGATACAAAAGCATTAAATTTAATGATTAAAGGATTTTTATACGATAAAAAATTTATTAATCCTGAAAGAAAACACTAACAACCTCCAACATCTTGCCCCCACAAGCGGTCTAGGAGGAATATTTCATGGCGACAATTCAAAGTTATAAGAAAGACGGAAAGAACTATTACAAATTTCAACTTTATGTAGGTACTGATCCGCTGACTGGTAAAAGATTAAAAACTACTCGTAGCGGTTTCAAGACAAAAAAAGAAGCCCAACTCGCTATATCTCGATTGCAACTCGAAATAGAACTTGGGGACTTTGGCAAAAAAACCACTGACACATATCAGGACATATATAATTTATGGGTTGTGCAATATAAGAATACAGTAAAAGAAAGTACGTTTGTCAAAACAAAAGAAATGTTTAAGAATCACATCTTGCCAGCCATGGGCGACTACAAGGTCGATAAAATCAACGTGCGCAGTTGCCAAAAACATGTGGATGAATGGTTTAGTAAATTTAAAAAGTACCGTACAATGAAGGCCTACGCTTCTAAGGTTCTAGATTATGCTGTCACACTTGAAGTGATACCAAACAATCCAATGAAAAAAATTACAATGCCAGTCAAAATTGAGCAACCGTTAGATACGAAAAATGAAAATTTCTATACTAAAGATGAACTTAATCATTTCTTGGATTGCTTAGAAAAAGGGCGAAATTTTAGAGCCTATGTACTTTTCAGATTACTTGCATTTAGTGGTATTCGTCAAGGTGAAGCACTTGCTCTTACCTGGAATGACATTAACTTCAAAGATAGCGAAATTAATATCAATAAAGCATTATCTCATGGTGAAGGCTTAACATTAATTATACAGACACCAAAAACTAAGAGTTCTATCCGTACAATCAAACTTGATAATAAAACAATGGATATTTTAAAAGAGTGGAAAATGCGGCAAAAACAAGATTATCTGAAGTTGGGTATCAATACATTGAAGCCTAATCAATTACTTTTTAGTAATTCTAAGAATGGATTATTAGAACCTAATGTAATAAGGAATTGGATCTTACATGTTCAAAATAAGTTCGGATTAAAAAAAATTACTATTCATGGATTGCGGCATTCGAATGTAACATTACTTTTTGAAGCTGGTGCCAGTATCAAGGAAGTTCAAGAACGGCTTGGACATTCTGACATTAAGACAACCATGGACATTTACGCACATGTAACTGAAAAAGCTAAAGATGAGGTTGCTCAAAAGTTTGCAAATTACATGGGTTTTTAAATGCCATGCTAAATGCCATTTGTTGAAATCCAATGTTATCGGGTGACATAAGTAAAAAGAGAAACCCTTATATATCAAGGGTTTTACAGCTATTTGAAATCATTTGAAAAAGGCTAGTAAAGAGCCATGGTCTCTCTACTAGCCTTTTAAGTGAGCAAACACTGAATTATTTGCTTACTACTTCTTTACCTTTGTAATGTCCGCAAGCTTTGCAAACACGGTGTGATAATTTTGCTTCCCCACAGTTTGGGCAAGCTACCATACCAGGTACAGATAGTTTGAAATGCGTACGACGCTTTCTTTTTGCAGTTTTAGAAGTTCTTCTAAATGGTACAGCCATTGATGGCACCTCCTTACAGATCGTCTATTCGTCTGTTTGATCAAAATACTTAGCTAAATTAGCTAGTCTTGGATCCACTTTTTGTGTGTCAGCTTTTTTGTGTAGTTCAACGTCTTCATCTGTTGCGTAAGACCAGTTTTTACCACCTTGCACTTGTCCTTCGGTATTCTCCTTAAACACTTGCAAAGGTATTTCAAGAAGCACTAACTCCTCGATAACCGGCTTCATGTCGATTACTTCACCATCAATATAGTGAATTTCTCCGTCATCTTCCCCTCGTTTTTCTTCGTCAATCCAGCTGAAAACTTCAACTGTCTCAACTTCGATAGGAAACTCAACATCTTCCCACGTGCGTGCACATGGTAGTGTTAACGTCGCTGTCACGATTAGCTGACATGTCATTTGCGATGCACCGAAAGTACATAGCCCTTTTACATGAACGGGCGAAATTGCTCGAATATCCTGGTTTCGCTCCATCACCTCGTCCAACTGGACATAGGCATCGATTGGCATCCCGTTTTGGCGGTATTTAGATAATTGATGAATTGACCATTTCATTCGTTTAATCACCTCGAGACAACAATGTTGATTATATAATGTGTAAAAATAGATGTCAAGATAATTTCTTGTCACCACTATAAAACCCAACTATAATTATATACTATAATACACGTATTTTCTTTATTTAGTACCCGCTAAATAGGTTACTACTAACACAGATGGGGGCTTGATGCATGAAAGCAGTTGGCGTAGTAGTTGAATACAACCCTTTTCACAATGGACATGCTTATCATTTAGAACAGGCAAAAAAAGCAGCACAAGCTGATCTTGTCATCGCTGTAATGAGTGGAACATTTTTGCAACGTGGTGAGCCAGCCATGGTTGATAAATGGACACGCACAAAAATGGCACTAGTCGGTGGTGTAGATATCGTCATCGAGCTGCCTTATGTTTATAGTACCGCATCAGCAACTGATTTCGCTAAAGGAGCCATTGCATTATTAACCGCAATAGGCTGTGAATCTTTTGCATTTGGCAGTGAAGACGGTTCCATACAACCCTTTATGAGTACGTTTGAGCTTATTCATGGACATCGAGAGGAATACAACGCACTTATTAAAGAAAGCCTTACAACAGGTGCGAGCTATCCTAAAAGCTTACATTATGCTTATAAACAGCTTTCTCAAAAATTCCCTGCTACATACATTGATTTATCACAGCCTAATAATATACTCGGCTTTCACTATATTGAAGCTGCCAAAACATTAGATAGTGATATTATACCGATGACTATTCCTCGAATTACTGCAGGTTATCATGATGCTTTACAGGAGGGTGCATCCATCGCAAGTGCTACGGGAATACGTCAGGCTTTAGCAACCTCCCGTGAACTCGAGCAAGTACAAGATGTTCTACCAAAAGCATCTTTTGATTATTTAGCTAATTGGTATCGTCAGTATGGTAAATTTGCTAGCTGGGAGAGTTTCTGGCCATTCTTACAGTTTACACTGATTCGACATACACCTAACGAATTGAATCACTATGCTGAAGTAACAGAAGGAATTGAGAATGCTCTTATAAAGGCAGCCAAAACTAGTTATTCCTTTAGCAGCTTTATGGAAAAAATCAAATCAAAACGCTACACATGGACACGACTTCAGCGCATGCTTACTCATATTTATACTGGGTTTAGTAAGGAACAATTACATAATTGTGTTGCTCCATCCTATATTCGCCTACTTGGTATGAGTACAAAAGGGCAGACCTATTTAGGGAAGTATAAAAAAGACATCTCTTTACCATTAATCAGCCGTGTCGCAGCTACGAAAGATGCTATGCTTACTGTAGATATTCATGCAGCAGAGATTTACAACCTAAGCATTGAAACTGGAAATATAGAACAAAGTCTACCTAAAGATTATCAAACGCCACCGATTCGTTTATAGACCCACATACTATAAAAGGATGCCAGAAATTTCTAGCATCCTATTTTATTTGGGCTGTAACTGTTTTAAATATTTTATGGCATCATCTACGGTTTTAACAGGTACTATTTTCATTTTCGTGCCAATTTCTTTAGCTGTTTTTACTGCTGTTGCATAATTAGATTCCAATTCAGGATATTTCGCTTTCAATTCTGGAGAAATTTCATCATCTGGCGCAAAGAAGATTTCCATACCATCTTTATCAGCAGCGATTACTTTATAGTCTATTCCTCCAATTCTTCCAACTGAGCCATCAACCAACATTTCTCCTGTGCCTGCTACTGCATAGCCTTTGGTTAAATCCTCTTCAAGCAGTTGATCTAATATTTCAAGTGTAAACATTAGCCCCGCAGATGGACCACCAATATCCTCTGTCTTCATTGTCACTTTTGGGTTTGTTTCAATTGATTTACTTTCTGCGTACGAAATACCTAAACCCGCTCTTTTTTCCTCGGCTCTAGGAATTTCCTTTAACGTAATAGTGACCTCTTGTTCATTTTTGTTACGTATAAATTTAATTGTTGCTTGGTCTCCAAGCTCTTTGGGCTTCAGAAGATCTACTAGCATTTGCTGGTTACTAATTTTTTGTCCATCCACTTCGATAATTTCGTCCCCTGCTTTTAAAAGACCGTCTGACGCACCACCATCTAGAACATTTAAAACGAAGACTCCATCGAAATGTATTGTTGTTTGAAGTCCCGCTTTCTGGAAGGCAATATATTTTGCATTAAACTGGGAGTCAGACATTAATTTAAGCTGTCGAACATTATATTCTTCTTCATCTTCTAATGGATTACGCACCTGGTTAATATCCATTAGTTTTTGATATTTTTGAGTTTTAGCCCAAAGATACGAAAAAGGGGTCGCTTGCTGCATTGCTACTGTCATCAAACTCATAGAACCTTTATTTTCAGTATGATCGTTTTCCACAATAACAAATTTACTGACATCATAAGCACTTCCAGGCTTCATAATATAAGCGTCTAGTCGGTATAACATTAAAAAACAAATAACGACTAATAACACTGCATAAATACTTATTTTTTTCTTCATTTGGAACACCTCCTAGGACGCTCGCAAAACCATACGTTCATGTTTTTGCCTTTTTTACATATATTGATTTTAGCATTTGCCTATGTGAATGACAAAAAGTTGAAACGAGATGATAACATGTATGCCACAATTCAAATAGCGCTCTGCATCGTTCTTATTCTATTACTCTTGTTATTCCCACAAACAGCTCATCACGGTACTGACTTAGGGTTAACTCTATTTATGGATGCGCTTTTCCCATATTTATTACCGTATTTAATTTTAACGCAATGGTTACTGCGTTTAACGGCTCCTATGCGCACAAAGACCAAAAGAGCCTCATTATACGTACAAGCCTATATTATTAGCGCACTTGGAGGTTATCCAACTGGTGCTACAACAATTGTTTACCTAAAAAACAGTGGGCAGCTTCATCCTAAAGAAGCAAATTTTTTACTGGCAGTCTGTCATGCACCGAGTCCACTTTTTGTGCTGGGTTTTGTAAGCCTTGATTTGTTACACAGTAATACGTTTGGCTGGCTATTTTTATGTTTACTACATAGTTTTAATATCTGTTGTTTAATAACAGGTTATTTTTTATTCCGCAAATCTGATCTTCCTAACATTTCTATTCATAATACGACTTTATATACAGCACCTTTCTCAGAAAGCATTAAAGAGACAGCACCAACGATTCTTTTAGTTGGGACAACAATTATATTTTTCACTACGATCCAAACGATTGTACAACAAGGCTTGGATAAACTTATACCAAAATTACCTTATGCAGCTGAGCTTTCTATTGCTGCCATTCTCGAAGTTACAAATGGCCTTAAAATGACTGTCGCAGCCTATCCTGATCTTTCATTTTTACCATTACTAGTAGTTCTATTACTTACGATGCAAAGTATCAGTATCCATTTGCAAATTTTTGTTATTGCCAAATCAGCAAAGCTTTCTGTTCGGCCATATATAAAATTCCGCCTACTTAGCATAATCATTGTGCCAACTATTTATGCTCTTTTTTTCTTAAAATAACGAAAGCTGCTTATATTTAAAGCTCATTTTTTCAAATGTATGATGAATATGGCGAATTGAGAGTGATTCTCTTTCTAGGCTACTCACTTTAGCATTAGAGCCGAGTAGCCTCACTCTATCAACAGCTATACATTTAATGGATATCAGCTAAAATTAAAAAGAGGACGTCCAAATACTGACATCCCCTTTGTTTATCATTTCGTAAACTCATATTTTTCTTTTAAGGCAGCTACAACACACGTAGGAACGAGTTCATTGACGCCACCACCGTATTTTGCCACTTCTTTTACAATGCTTGAACTTAAGAAGGAATATTGATTTTTGGTCATGATGAAAAAAGTTTCAATTGTTTCATCAAGAAAACGGTTCATCGAAGTAATTTGCATCTCATATTCAAAATCTGATACAGCACGTAAACCGCGAACAATAGCCTTTGCTTTTTTTTCTTTCGCATAGTCTATCAATAATCCAGATGAGCTTTCGATGCGCACGTTTGGCAACGTTTTCGTCACCTCAGCCATTAAAGCCATGCGTTCTTCTACAGAAAATAGCGGCTGCTTCGATGAATTATTTAACACAGCTACATAAACAGTATCGAATACATCTGCCGCACGATTAATAATATCTAAGTGGCCAAATGTTACAGGATCGAAACTTCCAGGAACTACAGCAATTTTCTCTGACAACTTATTCTCCCTCTTCCTCTGCAAAACGATAAACGGAAATAATCGTTCCACCATATGTTTCTTGTCTCTTTAATACAAAATCTCCAAAACTTTGTGGTAGTTCTACTTCTGTTGCATGTTCACACAAAATAATGCCATCTTGCTGAATTTTATGATTGTCGACAAGTACTTGTACTAAATCATAATATTCTTTGTGGTGATAAGGTGGATCTAAAAAAACTAGTTTAAATGTAATATCCCGTTTTAATAGCGCTTTCACAGCTCGTTTAGCATCTATACGAAAGAGCTCAGAGCAATCCTCATACCTACATTTTTTTATATTCTCTTGCAGCACCTGAAATGCCTTAGCATCCTTTTCAATGAATATAGCTTGATCAACGCCTCTGCTTAAAGCTTCGATACCTAAACCACCGCTCCCCGCAAATAAATCGAGCGCAATCCCTCCATCAAAAAAAGGACCTATAATATTAAAAATGGATTCCTTTACTTTGTCTGTTGTAGGTCTCGTTGTATTTCCTGCAATCGCCTTTAACGGCATCCCTTTTCGTTCTCCTGCTACAACTCTCATTTACGTCATTCACCGTACTTTCTTCTTCCATATAAAAGCATTTTTGCAGCGGAAGACAAACCTCCGCTGCAAAAAATTATTCTTGCTCTTGTGTTATTACTTGGATACGACCATCATTTTTTTGTAATTCTACTAAGAATAAGCGTTGGAGCCAAGCTTCCTCAACATAATAATGATCAGCTATTTTAATAATTGGTTCTGAAATAGTAGGGTATCTACGTTGATTAAATACGTAGAATCCTGGTTCTTTCGGGAATCTAAATGTGCGATTATCACTTTTTACATAATAGCCATTTTCCCCTTCAGTAGCGCTATAACCAAGATAAGGCAACAATGTATCCGCTGTATATAAAGATTGCCCTTCATAACGGATAAATTGAACATCTCTTTTCAAGGTATCATTTACATAAATATCACGTTCATCTTCAAAATATAATGGATATGTCCCGTTCTTTTGTTCCATATTTAACTTAAAATAAGAAGTTTTTGCACCTAAAACCGTTGATAAAAGATCATCCATCGATGCTGGAGAAATCGGTTCTTCTCCAAGTTTATTCATCGCTTCCTGCCAAGCGGCATCCTGATCTACAGTCATATATTCTTTTAATGTTGCCACGATTTCCTTCGTTTTTTCAGAGCCAATCATATCCTTCACTAAATAGGATGCCACAACCTCTGGTAACCATTCAGGAGAATTATCGAACTTATATTGTGATTTGATTTGTGACAGAACCACTTCCTGCTCTACCGCTTGTACAGTTAAAGTTGGTAAAAATAATAGACGATCATCATGTTCTTTCATTGGATTTTTTTCTTGAATAATCGCAATATGTTGGTCATTTAAAAACTGTAAATTTTCTAATGATTTCAAGAAATCCTTTGAAATAGCTCCCGGTGCATAAATAGATAATACAGAGCTTTGTTCTTGTACCTTGAAATTAGCTGATTGCCAATAAATATCACGGATTGTACCATTCCCACTAAACATTGTATAGTTAACAAGTGCTAGCTGTTGCTGTCCAATTAAAGGTAGTCCTGTAATCCATTGACCTGCAAATTTACTATCTGTAGAAATATGGACAATAGAATAAGTTGCTTCACCATTTAATAATGTGGCTAACACATTTTGGATAAGCATTTTATCTTTTAAGCCACCCTCGATTGGAATTATGTATGAAACAGATTGAGATTTGATTTCTCCCTTTGCAAAATAGGAAGCTTCATCCGATAAACGATCACAGCTTTTTTCAGTTTCCATAAAGCAGCTGAGATTGATTGCATTTTCTGGCCACTTAATTTTTACCTTTTGATTAGGTAGATTTTTAAAATGCTGCCTAATATCCAAGCTATTTTCGCGATAGAAAATTTCTATCTCTTGTGAGTAAAGGAATTCACCATTACCAGTCTCTAAGTCAGAAGAATATGCATGATACTGGAAAAAAATTATGCCTGTAATTATTAAAGCAAGTACTGAAAAAAAACTCATTGCAAATTTCATATGCTTGACCTCCCACAGCATGATACTATGTATATTGGAAAGGATGTGCAATTTTTATGCCACAACAATTTATAGAATTAGGTGAAGGCTATGGTGATGTCTACGAGCTCCTTGAACTAGTGAATACCAATCAAAGTCGTTTTCACCAAGCCTTTATACTAACTTCCTCAAAAGAAGAAAAAAAAGTTGCTTCTTTAGCAGTTGCCTTCAAACCAGTCGGTGAAAGTAAATTTATGCCGATTTATATTTGTCGAGAAGGCATTCCTTATATAGCAGAACAGCCTTCAAAGCGACAAAAAATATTCGAAGAAAGTATTGAGCAACTAGGTCGAAAAGCGGTTGTTGTAGAAATAAAGCACTCATCTATATTTTCGGAATCAAAACTATTTTATCAATACTTAATAGGAATAATGAGGCTTCATCACTATATTCCTGCATTAACGTAATATTATAGACCTGCTTTGTAGTCATATTCCTTCGCTTTATCAGGTTTTGCATTTTCAAACTCAGTTTTAACGAATGGACGATAAGACTTTACAACGTCTTTTACAAACGGAAGGCGTTGTAGTTTTGTTGTCATCATTTCAATTTCCTCTCGATCGCAATAGAGCACTACATATTTTTGCCTCCGAGAAATATAAAGAACATGACCATATTTTCGAAGAGACTTCGCATGTTTTAATTGATGGACGTACACGATTAGTCCTTGTCGTTCGTTCATATAGTATTCCCTCATTTCTTACATAAAAGAATACCATAGACCGGAAAATGATAGCAACAGAGTTTAGCTGACAGAACGCTCATTTTTCCGTTATAATGGTAAAGCATACAACATTCATTAAGAGTTTTACATCCACTTAAGCAAGTTAATAGAACTTTAGTTTAAACGTCTATAATCAGAATTTCTCTGATTTTGTTTGCTCAAAAATTTCAAATTCAATAATGAATTCACCAGTACCTTTTATACCATTTAAATTTTTTAAGGAGGACGAATATGGGTAAAAAAACGAAGATTGCGCTTGCAATCGCAGCAGCAAGTGCAGCCGCTTGGGCAGGTAGTAAAGCAATTTCTAGACCTCAGCAGCGCGAAAGTAAACAAGCATTACAATTTGATCGCCCTATTATTCTCGCACATCGCGGTGGTGCACAGATAGCACCTGAGCATACAATACCTGCTTTTGAAAAAGCTGCACAATTAGGGGTAGATGGCTTTGAAATAGACATTCGCTTAACGAAAGATGAGGAAATCATCGTTTTCCACGATGATACTGTCCATCGTACAACAGATGGCTATGGTCTTGTTGCAGATATGACTTTAGCAGAAATTAATGCCTTAAACCACGGTTATCAATTTGAAGATTTAAATGGGGAATTCCCTTATCGAAATGAAAAAGTAGATGTTGTTACTTTACGCGAGCTACTAGAAACTTATCCAAATATGTTGATTAATATTGATATTAAAGATGCGCCAGATACGTACGAAGGGAGCTTAATGCCTTCAAAATTATGGCGTTTAATTGAAGAGCTTGGAGCTGAGAATCGTGTAGTTGTCACAAGCTTTTATGGGGAGCAGATAGATCGTTTTAATCTTTATGCGCAAAATCAAGTAGCCCTCGGTGCTGGCGAGACAGATGTTCGAAAAGCATTCGCTTCCTTCTCCAGCCAATTTGGACATTTATACCATCCAAAGGTAGATGTATTCCAAATACCACCTAAATCAGGCGTTATTGCTCTAGATTCACCGAAATTTATTCAGTTTTTAAGCAACTTAAACATCCCTGTTCATTATTGGACAATCAATGACGGAGAGACGATGAAAAAATTAATCCGTAATGGTGCAAAGGGCATTATTACAGATCGACCAGATGTTGCTGTTGAATACCTACAAACGCAAGAATAGTTATAGAGGTAAGGGTCATTTTAACATGCCCTTACCTTTTTTCTTATCTGTATAAATACTGCCTAATGAGTCCTTAAATCTTTACCAATATAATTTGCAGATACAGAAGGTAAAGCTAATTCTTTTGCCCACACAGAAAGCTGACCTATATGATGAATTTCATGTGCAATAATATGATGGATAATATCATTTTTTTTATATTCCTCATCATCCCAAGCGACTTTCACAATATCATCATTAAAGTCCTCACAGAATTTTAAAAATTCTAAATTGTCAATTCGCAATTCGTCAGAAAGTTTTTTAACCTGTTCTAACGTTTGGTAATCTTTAAAATCAAATATTCTGTCTTTTTTGTTTTGGATGCCACGAATCCAGCTGTATTCAACATCTATAATATGAAAAAGTGTAAAGAGGATACTCCCTACTCCACCATGCCTTTCCTTCAATAATTCCTCCAAGCTTAGCTGATTACACCACTTAAACCATTCATCTCTGACTTGCCAGTTATAAGCAAAAAATTTTTTCAAGAAAGAATCACCCCAATCATTTTTTTCAAATGCTTTATCGCAAATGATTTAGCACCGCGATCGTTACATCGCGTAATGTTGAAGTTCCTCCTAAATCTGTTGTCTTGATTCCTTGTGCTAATGTTGCTTCTATCGCATTTAGTACTCTTGTGCCTAGCTCATGATAGCCTAAGAAATCAAGCATCATTTTACCTGTCCAAATTTGTCCAAGTGGATTGGCTATCCCTTGACCAGCAATATCTGGAGCAGAGCCATGAACTGGTTCAAACATAGAGGGATAATGTCGTTCGATATTTAAATTTGCTGCTGGAGCAATTCCGATGCTGCCCATAATTGCTCCGCCTAAATCTGTTAAAATATCACCAAATAAATTGGAGGCAACAATGACATCAAAACTTTCTGGTTTCATGACGAAAAAGGCAGCTAATGCATCAATATGCGTAGAAACTTGACCAATTTCTTTATAATCTTTCCCTATTTGTGCAAAAACCTCGTCCCAAAATGGCATGCTATAGGTAATTCCATTTGACTTCGTCGCACTTGTCACATGCTGACGTCGTGTTTTCGCTATTTCAAATGCATAACGCATCGCACGCTCTGTACCCTTCCTTGTAAATATAGCATTTTGGATAGCAACCTCATCCTGCCCACTATGTATTCTGCCACCGCTTTCAGCGTACTCTCCCTCTGAGTTTTCACGTACAACAATTAAATCAAAGTCATTGGGGTTGCGTAATGGTGAGGGTAAGCCTTGTAATAGCTTTGCTGGACGCACATTTATAGACTGCTTCATCTCACGGCGAATTTTAATCAGTAGACCCCATAAAGAAATGTGATCAGGCACTAAATTAGGCATCCCTACTGCCCCTAAAAATATTTGATCATAGCCTTTTAATATTTCAATGCCATTATCGGGCATCATTTTCCCTGTCTCTAAATAATAGTCACAGCCCCAAGGAAACGTAGTCCATTCAAATTGAAAGCCTCCGTCTAGACGTGCAGCCTGATCAAGAACCTCTATCGCGGCAGGGACAACCTCTTTCCCAATTCCATCCCCTGGTATAACAGCAATTCGATACGTTTTCATCTAGTAATCCTCCCTCTATAACTGTTGATATACCAACAGTTTAATCCATTGTTAAAGTGATAAAAAATCTCCCACAATCTTTACATAATTATTCCTATCACCATCATCCTCTACTGTATCAAAAGTCTGTTAAAATTCAAGAAGACCTGGTATATTGAGATGCTTCTCTAAAACTGTTGATTCAACAATATTTCCAAATATAAACTTTACACAAGGGAACGTATGTACTATATTGAAATTAGATAAAAATGAGGAGGAATAAGCATGGAAAAGTTACGCACAGCATTGCTTGATTTTGAGCTTGGAGAGGTAGCAGAGCAAATTTTGCAGTTTGCTAAAAAATCAATTCGTGCTTCGACAACACCGACAGCAGATGAAGCCATTGAAATAGGGCAGTCCAAAATCGGTGGCGCTCCCGATGTACCGACAGATTTTGTATGGCCACATACAAATAATAACCAGCCATTATACTTTCTATGTCAGCTTAATTTAGGAGAATTAAAGTCGTATGATTCAAACAACTTGCTGCCTGCTGATGGACTATTATCCTTTTTCTATGATGCCACTGGACAACCTTGGGGCTATGATCCAAATGATGGCGATGGCTTTCACGTTTTCCACTTTACACAAGCACTTGACAGTTTACAGCGAATACAGCAACCCTCAGCATTAACGGAGTATATTGATAGTGCGGCACTGCACTTTAGAAATGAATGGACACTCCCATCATGGGCATCTCCTTATAGCAAAAATTTAGAAACCATTTTAACAGAGGAACAACAAGACGCCTACAATGACTTTTTTTATGATTGGGTCGATGAAGAGGCAACTGAGCAAACGACACATCGCATAGATGGTCATCCCGATACAATTCAAGGGGATATGTATTTAGAATGCCAGCTTGTCACAAACGGTTTATATTGCGGGGATTCAACAGCCTATAATCATCCGTTACGCAAGGAGCTTGAACCACATGTAAAGGATTGGCAGCTCCTATTACAGCTTGATTCGGAAGATGACCTAGGCTATATGTGGGGCGATAGCGGCAAACTATATTTCTGGATTCGTGAGGAGGACTGCAAAAACAAAAAATTCGATAAAGTATGGACTGTTTTGCAGTGCTATTGACTATTTGTATGTAATGATTTCAGCGGTTTTTATTAATCGGTGATGTTTCCCTATAGGAACATCGCCAGCCTTTGCTTTATGAATAGGATGAACGAAGGAATGTATGCGCGAGATATGGGAGAATTCAACAATATTATAAACATCACAGAGACTCGTACATCAATTTACAGCATTTAGGACAACATTTTTAAAAATCTGGTTTAACCTCGATAAATTTGAAATTTACGATATTTCGCATGAAAGTTAATTTTAATTGAGCGGTTGTTCTTTCATAAAAGGTAGGACATTCAGATTGGTTTGCGAGGTGTATCGTGAACTAACAAAAGAACTTACGGAGTATGCAGAAACACACGGGCACATAGAGGGAGGTAATTCCATGAAGACTAAGCAATTTACCGAAAACGAAGCATTATGGCTACAGCTTGAGCAAGAACTACTTTCTAAACAATATAAAGTTGAAACAGATGGTTATCCTTCTAAAATCATCACCCTGTCTTTTTCACTAGACACCATTACACTGCATGAAGTGCTTTGCCATTATCAGCAGCTTGTATTGCTTGATAAATTTCGTCAAGAGCTAGACTTTGAAACACAGCGTTATTGTCTTTCTCGCTTTATCGAAAAGCATCAATCATTAACTTACTTACCATTACTATGCTACTATGTAGTGAATTTAAGTAAATACGGCGCTAGCTATTCTTATTTAACAGTCAAGAAGCTACTGGCAACAATTAATGAATTAGATGCAGTAGCATATAACTCATTAACCACAGTCGGCTCCGGTACTTTGCCAACACATAAACAGCAAATGGCATCCGATCTAATTTTCTGCCAAGCAAATGATGTACTAGCCACGATTACGATTAAAATTAAAGAAGAGAGCGAAGAAGCTTATCGTCAAGCATTGGCATTCTTAAATGCTTTATTAGAAGAAGACTTCCCTAAAAGCTATGGCATTTATTATGAAGGTAAAAGTGACTTAGTGTTACCAATTGAGCAATTACCTGTCACTTCATCACATCATTTCTTTACTAAAGCTCTCAGCTACCCTAGCCTACATGCTGCGCTAGTTGAATATAGTTATAAGGCAATGGCAGAGTATCATTTTTATCAAGATGTTGATGATGAAGAAGCAGCGATGCCAAGTACATTCGCTGTTTTCGGTCTTGGCTTATACGATAAAAGCTATGGCAAGCTCGTTATCGACTATATGTATGAATGCGATGGCGACCATTCGCCAATGCCTGAATACTTTGCAAAAGCCTATGTAGAAACATTTGGTCTAACACCTGAAACATTGCCTGTCTTTGTATGCACTGTGCTAGCTGTACAAGAAGTTCCATACGATGCCTTCTTTGAGAAAGCTATGGGCACAGATGACAACTTGCAATGGTTCGAAAAATTTATGACAACACCATTAAAAGAACTTTGCCCATATATTCCGCTTAAACAAAGTGAGCACATTGAAGAATATAAAGATATGATTGTAGCGCAGCTTTTATACACATGCTTTGGCATCATCCATTTGAATGACTTTACTAGCTCAGCATTTATGCACATTCCAGAGCCATATCGCACGCGCTTTGAGCCGATTATTAAAGAGCTTATATAAGGACAGGAGAGATTTTATGACAGCCTATGACAAATCGAAATGGCATTTTGATGCAGAGGATTTTCCACAGGAGTTATCTACTGATCAAGGTGCAGTGCATATCGCGTTTTTTTACCGTTGGATGTTAGAGCATCAATTAGCAAATACGGCTGTCATTGAAGAAGACGACCCAGAGCTTTATGAACAGCTAATGCGAGGTCAAATAACAGCGCTCGATTTTTTCATTGAGTTTTACGATGGAGTTTTGATAGATGAAGATTTAACAGAAGAAGGAGCTGCTTTTGCATCTTCCTATTACGATGCCTACTTAGCTGACTATGAAAACCTCCCATTACAGCTTTTCGATGGCTATGATTCGCTGTATGCAGCTATTTATAATGAAGAAAATTATGCACTTGTTGCAAAGTTGTTGGAGGGAAAATTTAAAGCTTTATTAAAATAGAGTATAAAGTAATGATTCGCCCATATAAAGAGTTCATCCAATTCATAGCAGATTTCTTACAAAAACAGCTTCAATTTGCGTAAGAAATCGATATTTTCACAATAGATTTCTTGCGCTTGTTAAAATTCCAAATTATTTATACAGCGAAACAACTGTATACGAGCTGTTATTAGTGACATTAGAAATAAAGGAGCTGGACAAAATGAAAACAATAAACTACTTAAGAGATATGTATAGAGATGATTATTACCCAAAATTTTTAGTTGATAAGATTAAAGTGTTATTGGAGGGTATTGTTCAATATTTAGAGCAAGATCCTCACTCTTTAGAGGATATCCAACAAAAATTGGACGAGATGACACTTGCTATTAATGATTTGGAAGATGAGTTTTATGAGCATGACAGTGAAATTGAAACAGCTGCCAGAGATTGCATCGCAGAAACAGTGATTGATATATTGCAGGCGTACAATATTGAGATTGATGTAGAGGACGCATTAAGAGAACGCGAGTGGTAAAGGGGATTTTTTGTTACTATAGTACTATGAAAGAGCTTGCGCAAAAATATGGCGTAGTTTTTTGATGTCGTATTGTTGGTGAAATTTTATCTTCATTTAGCAAATGTTTTCTGTAGCGAAAGCAAAGCGGCAGATACAAAAAAATTTGCTGAATGAAGGTAATCTATTTGATTGTCAGCTTATAATCGTTAGGTTTTTTTCCTTTTGTGATTCAAGCTGTGCAATACTTTTTCAACGATACTACTCGCTCAATTCAATTTCATATATTTAAAAGTTCTGTAGCTCTAGATTTCATTAATGTATCTACTTCATCTATACCCATTTCAAACATGACGCTAGCGTTTGTAACAGGCTGGAAATAGTAGTCTACTTTACGCTTACTAAATTGCAGTTCTAATTCCTTCCATTGTAAGACTGGTAGCAATGCAAAAGCCAAAGTATCATTTCCTAATGATTCCATAAACCAACGAATTTGATATTGAGGAGAGAGCATTTCCTGCATAGCTCGAATTGCGCTATCTCTATCAGTCACATCATCAGCAAAGGGAATCGGCATCGTTTTTTCTTGGGAGGATAGAACAATATCCACACCTCTAGGCTTATCTATCTCAATAATTTCACAATCAATTCGATTTGACACAGGCAATTGCTCGTTAAAGTAATCTATTAAGTCTTCTTCAGCTTCTCGCCAATCTATCCAAATGAGCAGATCACTCTGATCATATATTTTTTCAAGTGTTAAATTGGTTAAGAAATCCGCAATCTTCTGTTGATTTGTCATTTCCCTCGCTCCTCGTCATGTTTTTACTTAACTACATGAAAAATGCTTAACTTATTCTATTTCCTTTAGCGCTTTCTTGACACCTTCTATTATCAGCTTGTCGCTAAATTAAGATAAGTATTATCAAAACGACCTTTTTTTAAATCTTCAACATGAATTAAAAATTCTAAATACCCCGCGTCCCACCAACACATATTCACTTCACTTAAAGAGGATAATGAGAACAACATTTGCCAATTTTGCGCCGCTTGTAATGCCTCCTGCTGTAATTTTTCTGGCATTTTATGGGTGTTGTATAAAAAGGCACTTAGACCATTTCGGCATAAATAAGCATCGAGCTGTGTTTCCCCATCCCAAGTTTGCAATCCTCCAGCAAGCGCATCACTTACACCACACACCTCTGTGTAAATATCCTCATATTCTTCGAACAGCATTTCTGAGTCTTCCCCTAAATCAGGCAATGTCAAATAAGGCTGCCACGTAACTCGATGAGAAATAAAATCGCGTTCCTCCGCATTTACTTCTTCTATCCCTTCAGGCAAGTTTGCCAAAGTCAAATTAGCTAAATCACCGTTATAATAAATGACTTGATGCTCAACATCGTAGGCAGGCTCGTCCAAACCTAAAAAGAAATAAAACATCCCCGATGATGGCCAATTATCTGAAGGCAAAAATGGCAATTCACTCAAATTAATTTGCGCTAAAAAAGTATAAGCTTCTCCATCCTCAGTACATGGCCACTCGATAGATGGTGGTAAATCAGGTCGCCCTGCTATACGGCTGTTCCCAATCTGCTGATAATTTTCCTTACTAGCAAGCTCGAATCGTAGCGAAACTTGAGATTGCTCCATCAATATTGTTTCTAGCTCTTTCACTCCCGCTACATTAAATTTATTCAATATATCCGTAATCGCTTGTTTACGCCAATTTTCTCGCAATATACCACTCCCTTTTTTATTTTAGTTTAACATAGTCATGACAATACAAGGCAATGCTTATTTTTTCGCCTATACGCTTTCTTCAAATCAAACGTACCTATTCAATTGAGAGATAGACTTAAATCTCCGTTTTTTCAAGTCATTCAGGGAAAGGGAGCAGTGCAATTGGGTGTCAGGAGATGTAGGCTTACCTTCTTTTCTGACACCCTCTTTTACCAACTATTCATTTCTCCAAGGATCTCCCTCTTCACTATTCAACCATGAAAGAAAATTATCAGTTGTATCATTTTCGGTAGGGACCCCATATCCATCACTTACTAATTGGAAGTTAACAGCATCCTCTACCGCCCTCATTAAAAGATGATACCCACCATTATCATTGCCAACAGAAACATAGCCTGGTGCATAATTTTGAACTTCATATGTTTTATTCATTTCAATTAATCCATCTGTTGAATATAGCTGAACTAGATTACCATGCACTCCGTTTGATACACTTAATAAACCTTTATATACTTTTGGTAGCACTATTTGTAGTTCTTTTTCAACCTGTTGGATTTCTTCTATAGTTGCTGGCTCATACAAATCAATAGCCCATTCCTTGAATTGAAACGCTGTTCTATGCTTTTTAGCCATTTATCCCTCCAAAATGCAATGCATTATTTTGTTTAACAACAAGTGTCGCTAAATGTCCTTGTAAATAATCTGGCTTTGTATCAAAATCAATTAACAGCTCAAACTCATGATCCATCAAAAAATAAAGCGGATATATGGCTTCCTCCACTTGCTTTATTGTAATTGGTGAAGAAAGTTCTGTAGCATCTGATAAAAATACTTTACCCTCTGCTGCAATTTCCTCATTTATATTTATAACAATTTGATTGGTAATGTATAGGTTAATAAAAGATTTGACCTTCTGCTCCTGACAATTTAAGAAATCTACCTTGTCATCAATGCATTTCATTACCTCCTCTGATAGTTCCAGTTCACACTCTATCTCTACAACTTTATCCCATATGCTTTTCTCAATCATACTACGATTCACCTCTGCAAAAATAATCTGATTTTCATATTAATTTTATTCTACTAAAAATTTCACTCAAGAATCTATGATCCCCATTGCAAGTTTTCTTGATTCAGTGGGTTACTGAATCAAGATCTGAAATGACATAAAAAAAACTGTATACACTCGTCATCATCCGAGTTTGTATACAGTCTAAAAATCTTGCTATTATGCAGAGCACGAACAAGAACCACCTGAACCACAGCCTCCAGCACATGAAGAACCAGATGCAAAGAAAGGATTACTTACAGGCACTTTTACTGCTTCTGATACAGTTTTTCCTATAAGCAGGCTTATCTCGTCGAGTAAATCTTGAAAATCGTTTTCAGCAATCTTTAAGGCTGAAACCTTTTCATTTAAATCGAGTGCGCGCTTTTGCTGACGAATCGATTTCATGATTGTATGATAGTCCGGATGGTATTTTCCGAAACGTTGTACATCTTCGTACTGCTCTTTCATGCGATTAAATGCGTGTATAGCTTCGATCAATTGAACATCGCTATAAACAGCAGCGTAAGCTTGTTGCAGCATTTTCGCAGGCTCAGAGGAAAGAATCATCTCACAAAGCGCATCGGCCTCATCCAATATGATTACCCAGTCAGAGGTCATCATCATAGTTAATTCCCCCAATCTCTTTCCCATCATAACAGATTTTGTGGTAATTTTACATTATTGATATTTTTACATGAAGGAGTTTTTAATTTGGCTACATCATCCAAAGAACAAATCGAAGCATTACTAGCAAATATTTTACAAGAAAGCACTGCTGAAGATGAAGAGGTTTTATTGCATTTATTATCAGGGCTTCGTGCAAAACAACAAGGGGTACATCGACGATATATAAATGCTGCCCTGCATATGGTAGGTAAATTTGAGCCAGATGTTAGTGAGGTTAAAATTCCAATTACGCCAGTTATCCATAATACGATTAAGGTTCCACATGGAGGAATTATTGCAACAATTGCAGATGCAGCGATGGGAGGATTGGCTTCGCGTTCTGTACCAGAAGGCTATAATGTTGTCACAACAAATATGAATGTCTCTTATATTGCTACAACAACAAATAAAGTACTAATCGCTCGTGGACGCTTTGTACATAAAGGGCGTCAAACACTTGTGATGGAATGTGATATTGAGGATGAAACTGGTCGCAAGCTAGCAATTGCAACTGGGTCATTTTTTGTCATTCAACGCCGCTCTCAGGCATAAGATTTAAAAAATAATCACGGACACATTGTTGATCGGAAAAAGGGACTTTTTGATTTTTTATTTGTTGAGTTTGTTCATGCCCTTTTCCGGCAACAAGTACAATATCGCCTTTTTCAGCCTTTTCTAATGCCTTATGAATAGCAACCTTGCGATCTAGATAAATTTCATAATATTGCTGTTCTGTAAAACCAGCTATAATACTTTCATTAATTAGGATTGGATCCTCATCCCGTGGATTATCAGTTGTTAAAAAAATAACATCTGCATACTTACTGGCTACAGCACCCATCGCAAAACGTTTTGCCTTATCTCGATTGCCACCACAGCTAAATACAAGATAAAGGGTTTTCGATCGATCGAATGTCTGCAAGACAGCCTGCAATGCCTCTGCAGTATGTGCATAATCCACATACACATCAATACCAAATGAATTGTCTATTTTTTCAAGTCTGCCTTCTGGTAGCTTTAATGACCACATATGCTCGGCTATCTCCTCAATTGAAAAACCTAAGCGCCATATAGCCATCAACGCCGCTACAACATTTTGCACATGGTATTTCCCAACGAAAGGAATTTCTACGATATGCTCACTTGTAGATGTTTGTAGACAGAGTACCGTTTTGCCAATGAATTCGCTGACAATTTGGATATGTAAATCATTGTGATTGTCAAAGCCAAATGAGCAGGATTTTTTCTTATCATAAATGCCAACAGAACGGCAGAAATTATCATCCCCATTTAACACTAGTTTTTTAGATAAATCTGCCAGTCTTTTTTTCGCACGCTTATACCCTTCAAGTCCACCATGATCCTCTAAATGATCCTCCGATAAATTTAAAAAGACACCACAATCAATATCACAATGATCCAGTCGATGTTGCTGTAATCCCATTGAAGAAGCCTCTAAAACAACATGTGTAACACCATTTTGTGCACAATGCTTTAAAATTGGATGCAATTCCTTTGCCTGTAATGTTGTTAATTGCTCATATTTGGTTTGTTGTTTTTGTCCATTTATAAAAAATCCAACTGTCCCAATAACAGCTACATTTTTATGTAAAGCTCTTAACAATTGGCTTACATAGTGACTTACTGTTGTTTTTCCATTTGTCCCAGTAATGGCTATTACCGTCAATGCTTCTGCTGGGAAGGCCGTGAGCTTTGCACTTGCATACGATAAAAATAAGGCAGTATTCGGAACCCAAACGAAAGGAATATTTTGATCAGTAATAGGTATTGAGATGCTTTCCTCTGAAACAATGGCTACAGCCCCACGTGCCAATGCCTCTTTTACAAAGCGGCTACCAGACGTTTTCTTGCCCTTTCGTACTATAAAAATATCACCTGGTTTTACAGCCTGTGCATAGTCCTCAACACCTGTAACTATAGTGCGAATAGACCCGCCAGTCACACTACATGGCCAATCCTTTAACAGCTCAGCTAATTGCATGCCTCATTCCCCCTTTCAGTTCTCTATCATATGACGGCGTCTGTAACGGTGTGACGAAAAATGCAGGCAGGAAATTCACTAATTCTTCCAGTTGAATAAACCATTTATAAAATAAAAAAACTGAAGTTCAACTTGGGTTCACCAAGTTAATCTTCAGTTACAGATACTATTTTATTATGATGATTCGTCGATACCCTCTACAGGTTCTTCAGAGTCAATATTCTCACTATCCAGCTTTTGTGAGGAAGGCTCAATAAATATTTGTGTATAATAATTTAAAAAGACACCAGAGCCAACTGTCGAATATTTTTCATTCAAAATAACTTTTCGATGCTCAGCAGAATTGAGCCAACCGTGCATAGCCTCGATAGCATCAAAATAAGCTGTCGCTAGATTCTCATTCGCCTCACTATATTCAATCCCTTGTGTTTCTAATCTCTTTTTTAAATCCCCATTTGTAGGTGATTCATGCCCAATAAAGTTTTGAACTTTCATATCTTCACTATGCATTTTAGCTACTTCTCCTAGTGTTACATCTACTTTTAGTGGAAGCAGATCATGATGAACCCTAGTTACATTTAGCAAATCGTCAAGCTGTTCAGCATTTGCTTCATTAATTTCCTGCTGTAAAAAAGAAGACGGAGGTGTAGGTATAACAAGCTCACCTTGATAAGTCATTTCGTATGGTTGATGAAGAACAAGTGTTTCGCTATTAGTGAAGCGTATACCCTGTAGCTCACTTGATTCTCTATCTATATAAAGCTGTGCAAAAAGCCCATCGAATTTCACCAGTAAACGGGTCTGCATATCTTCTTCACTCATCGAAAAAACAAAAATATTATCATCAACATTGGCTGCTACTTCATAATCAATGATTGTCATTCGATAAATCTCGTCACGTTTTTGTCCAACTTTAAAAGGATAGGCGTCCAAATCTTCCCCAGCTATGTAAACTTGTGTCACTATGTTATTTTGAACCCCTACCATAAAAAATGCAGTGGCACTCGTATTATATACCCACCAATCATACCCAAAAGACGATGGTTCCTTTCGTGCTGGTTCTCCGTATTGTTTCACAACAGCTTGTACACCTTGACCAATGAATGTCGACATTCCACTTTCCGGCCTTGTCATTGCTCCAACTTCTGGCTGCTTTAATTCTGTTTTTGGTATAATATTAGAATTAGCATTCGGTCCTTCAAGTGGCTCATTTTCACGTGGTGTATTAAAAAACATAAAACCGATTAACGCAATTGCAGCACATGCCATAAGAATGCGGAATAAAGCTTTCATACATGACTCCTTTTCATCACCAGTATTGTAAGTTATTATATCAATTGTAATCGGGTTGACACAATGTTGTCATTGCAACAATGTCGAATATGCTCTATTATAAAAAATGAGCGTATACTTTGTACGAGAACCTAAAGGAGGATTTTACATGTATTTTGAAAATACTAACCTTGAAAATTTAACAGCTGATCAAGAACTTATTGAAAGCATTATGAAAAAAAATGGTTTAGAATGTGACGGCGGCTGGGACTATGAACGTATGACATTTGATAAGCGTTTCGATACTCGTGAAGGTCGTTATTACCTTCGTGTATTCGCATATGCAATTTCTGGTGACGTTGGTGCACACGACGCAATCCTAACTTTAATGAAACCAGCACTTGGTAAATACTATTACCCACATGGTGTTGAATATGGTGACGATGAAGTCTATCCAGCACACCTTGTAAAAAAATGTGAAGAAATCTTAAAAAAGGTTAAATTAGACTTAGATGAATTCGCAATCCAAACTACAAATAAAAACAATCTTGAACCTGTTAAAGCACGCTAATCTATAATTTCTTTAGTGATAGCTACGTCCTGATTCAGGAAATGGGAAGAATCAACTCCCCATTGCGACAACAGCTTCATATATAAAACTCGTTGTGAAAAGACTGGTGGTCCAGTCTTTTTTATTTTGAGTAAAAATATTTTTTCGTCTCATACTAATGATATCTTTCATAGGATGTAGGTGAGATTAAATGCTACAGTTTTTAAAACATCCCTTTTTCCGCCACCCAATAATTGTTATTGCACTAGGAATAGCACTTCTTTGGTTTATATCCCTATCATTGCCAATATTACTTGCCTATGTCACCGCCATATTATTAGAGCCTATCATCATTCGAATCAGCAAACGATTTCGAAAAAAACGTAAAATTATTGTATCCATTTTTTTTATATTCTTTTTAAGTATAACCATACTAGTATGTATCTTCATAATATTTATCAGTTGGAAACAATTTTCAACATTCATCATTCATATTCCTGAGTATCTCAATCAGCTGTCAGCAATATGGATTCAAATGCAATCCAAGCTTTCTAACTATACGTATCATTTACCAGTAGATCTTGTCATCCAAATTCAACTACTCATTTCACGAGCATTATCATCCATTGAAAAGTTTGCCTTATCTTTAACAAACGTAAATGTTTGGTCATCATTGCTTACTTATATTCCTTCACGTCTGTTTGATATATTTGTTTATTGGATTGTGCTCTACATGTTACTATTAGAGCTGCCAGCCATCAATCGTAAAATGTTAACACCTTTTCCTTTTCACTATCATCAAAAAATATTATTTATTGGTCAACGAGTGAAGCTTGCTTTGTTCGGTTTTATGAAAGCTCAATTTTTAGTTGGTATTTGCATTTTTGCTATAGCCTTCGGAACATTTTTTATACTTAAAACACCATTTCCACTTATATTAGCACTTTTGCTTGTTATTTTAGATGTTATTCCCTTTTTAGATTCATTTATATTGCTTCTGCCTTGGGCGATATATAAAGCCTTTACAGGAGACTATGTTTTTGCTATTGCGCTTGTGGTGTTAACCATCGTCTTATTTTTGGTTCGACGTATGATTGAACCTAAAGTAATTGGCAATAAAGTTGGTCTTTCTTCTCTTACAACATTTATTGCTATGTTTATCGGCTTTAAGATATTTGGATTTCTCGGAATTTTACTTGGTCCTTTACTAGTAGTTGTAGTTCTTTCTTTATTTAATCAGACATCCATAAAAAATCTCCCACCTTCTCAATAAAAAGTGGGAGATTTTTGTTAAACCCCTAAAATAGCTTTAATAACAGAAGTTGTTTCACCTGGTTCAAACAGAACATAAAGTAAAACGTACACTAATACTCCAGTAATGGCTACAAAAAACCAAATAATACTTGTAATTGGTCCAATACGACGGTGAAGCTTAATATTCATTTTCAGACCAGAGATAATACTCACAATCCCAAACACAGCTCCCGTAGTAGCTAAAATAATGTGGAAAATTAAGAAGAAAGTATAGTATGGTTTTAAATCTTCTCCACCACCAAATGCTGTATTCCCAATAAATACTGTACGTGAAGCATAAATAATAAAGAAAATAAGTGCTGCAACTCCAGCAGCTAACATTACTTTTTTATGTGCCTCAACTTTTCTTTTTATAATCAAGCCCCAGCCAATCGCTACAAGTACTGCACTGATCACGATGAATGATGTACTTAGAGTAGGTAAAATTTGCAGTTCCATTCACAAAACTCCTTATAGAAAATTTCTACTGTCTATTAATGTTGCTGTTGACTTTCCCATTTTTGTTGATGCGCCTTTAATGCATCAGCAGTAATTTTATCTGGATCCTTTTGTTCTGAGCGATACCATTTAATAAAGATTGAACCAAGTAATACACCGAAAATAATCTCTTGTAATATTTTCATCAGAACACCGCCTAGTTGCTGGTCGGCAACAGGTTTCATATCAGTAAAGAGCTCCGGACCTGATAGAGATAAGCCAGATAATGTAGAGGCTGGTACACAAAGTTCCATTGCCTTTAGCCACGCATCACCATTTGTATAGGTTTCATACATAGCGTTGGGTGCAAAAATAATTAATGCACATGCTGGTGTAATTAATACAGCATTAGCAATTATATAAGCTAATTTGTACAAAGGCTTCATTTGTGAACGATTAGGCATGTTTTGAATTAATGGCCAGTACATAAAAACAGCAGATACAAATAACACAAATGTATATGTACCATGTAAAGTTTCGTTTAGTTTAATGTAATCTAACACTGATGGTAGATGATAGAAAGAAAACAAACCGATAAAGACAAAGACTGCTACAACAGGTAACGTAAGCACTTTAAATAATTTTCTAGCAACAGGTGCTTCTATTGCAACTTTCCATACCCACCACGGAATTCCCTTAATTAAGAAAATTGGAACAAGCAATAATAAAATAGCCATTTGCACCATATGCATTGTAAACATAATGTGCGCCATTAAATCTATTGGAGATCCTTTAATAATATAAATCGTTACCATCGCTAGTACAAAATAAATCGCCTCTCCCTTTTTCAGAGGTTCACTTTCTTTAAAATCCTTACGCCACTTTGTTGTGACTAAAAAGTAGATGACTGTTATAAAAACGAGAACCCCTATTAAATACGGGCTCCATAAAGCTTGGAAACCAAATATACTAAGTGGCATACAGAACGCACTCCTTTAAACTTCAGTACTCCTATTATAGAACGCTTACAACTATACTGCAATGAACGAAAGGTGAACAAATTATCATTGATAGTCTAGGTATATTAAGTTGATGATAAATATTTTGAAAACTTGTAAATGACATTTATCAAGTTATAGGTACAACAAGAAAAGCACGTTCCTACATAATGTAGAGAACGTGCTTCTTTGGTGATTACCACCAAATGATAGTTAAGAATGCTAAGAAGAATGTAAATGCGATTAAAATTCCCATCCACATAAAGAAGCCAATTACACCACCGAAGTGAGTTTTTTTGTCTTCTAAGTGCATGAAAGCGTAAAGTTGAAGAACAACTTGAACTCCAGCAAGTAATAAAACAAACGGGAATATTAAGTATTTAGAAAAATCGGCTGCAACTACTGCGAACGCGATAAACGTAAAGAAAATCATAATCGCAAAGTTGATTACCTGTTTACGCATATGAACGGCATTATGATGACGATCATACTCGTATTGTGCCTGTGACTTAGCAACTATAGGTGTATCGTGTGATGACATTATCCGATCACTCCCATCAAGTATACTACTGTAAAGATGAATACCCAAACTACGTCAATAAAGTGCCAATATAAAGCAGCTACGAAGAATTTAGGTGCGTTATATAAGTTTAGTCCGCGTTTAGCATTACGAATCATTAATGATGCAATCCAAACAAGTCCTAAAGTTACGTGGAAACCATGTGTACCAACTAATGTATAGAATGCAGTTGCAAATGCAGATTGGTTAAATGTAAAACCAAGGTGCACATAATGTTGGAATTCATAGATTTCAAGTCCTAAGAATCCAAGACCTAAAGCTAATGTAATTGCTAACCAAGTTTGCATGCCTTTAAAGTTAAAGTTACGCATATGGTAAATCGCATATACAGATGTTAGTGATGATGTTAAAAGTAACATCGTCATAGCAAATGCTAAAGGTAATTCAAACAAACCTTGCGTTGTGAACTCCATGCCTGCAGGCCCTTTGTTCTTAAGCGCTAAGTAAGTAGCGAATAAACTAGCGAAAAGTACAACTTCACAGGCAAGGAAAATCCAGAAACCAACGACTTTATTTTTACCTTCCATCGTAGCTTGTTCAGGATGATCTGGCCAAGTATGAGGAGTAAATTTAGTATTGAAATCCATTATTTATTTCCTCCTTTGCCGTAAAGTTTTTCTTCAATTTCAATAATTTCTTCTTTGTGTAAGTGGAAACCGTGATCGTCCTTAACAGAACGGAAAATCATAGCACCAAATGTGATAGCAAGACCAGCAATTAAGATATAGATTGACCAAGGTTTATCTGCATCTGGATTGTAAAGAGCACCGAATGCTGCGATAAACATACCTAAAGATATAACGAATGGGATTGCCGAGTTGTTTGGCATATGGATATCACCTAATGGCTCAGCAAATGTAACTTCTTTATTTCCTTCTTGTTTTTCAATCCACCATGGATCTAAACCACGTACAAGTGGAGTTTGACGGAAGTTATAGAATGGAATTGGTTGTGGAATTGACCATTCTAGTGTACGTCCATCGCCCCATGGGTCGCGACCTGCTGGTTTACCTTTAATGGACATTAAGCAGTTGATTACCATCATGATAACCCCAACACCCATCATTGCAGCACCGACTGTTGAAATATAGTTGAACTGATCCCAACCTTGACCTTCCATGTAAGTGAATACGCGACGTGGCATACCCATCAGACCTAGGAAATGTTGTAGGAAGAATGTTAAATGGAATCCAATGAAGAATACCCAGAAAGTCCATTTTCCTAATGTTTCGTTTAACATACGGTTGAAGAAAATTGGCCAGTAGAAGTGCGCTGAACCGAATAAAGCTGTTACAATACCACCTACGATTACGTAGTGGAAGTGAGCAACGATAAAGTAAGAATCGTGTAGTTGGTAGTCAAGAGGTGCAGATGCTTGCATTACCCCTGTAACACCACCCGCAACGAATGACGGGATGAAACCAAGTGCATAAAGCATTGGTGTTGTAACTTTAATAGATCCGCCCCAAATAGTTAAGATCCAGTTGAATACTTTCATACCAGTTGGTACGGCAATTGCCATTGTTGCAACGGCAAAGATTGCGTTTGCTGTTGGCCCAAGACCAACTGTAAACATATGGTGAGCCCAAACCATGAACCCTAAGAAACCGATTAAAATTGTTGCGAATACCATTGAAGAGTATCCGAATAAACGCTTACGAGAGAACGCTGGAATAATCTCAGAGAATAAACCGAATGCTGGTAATACTAAGATATAAACCTCTGGGTGTCCGAAGATCCAGAATAAATGTTCCCAAATAATTGTGTTACCACCCATAGTATGGTCAAAGAAGTTACCACCAAACATACGGTCAAATAACATCATTAATAAACCAATTGTAAGTGGAGGGAATGCGAATAAAATTAAAGCACTTGATACAAGCGATGTCCAAGTGAATAATGGCATACGCATGAATGTCATACCAGGAGCACGCATTGTAATAATCGTAACAATAAAGTTAAGACCTGAGATTAATGTACCTGCCCCTGAAATTTGTAAACCAAGTACATAGAAGTCAATACCATGTCCTGGAGAATATAATGATAATGATGCATAAGAAGTCCAGCCCGCATCAGGAGCGCCACCCATAAAGAATGACAGGTGAAGGAATACTGCACCTAGGAAGAATAACCAGAACCCTAAAGAGTTAAGGAACGGGAATGCAACGTCACGCGCACCAATCTGTAATGGTACAAGCATGTTCATAAATGCGAATAGTAATGGAGTCGCTGCTAGGAATAACATTGTCGTTCCGTGCATTGTTAATAATTCATTGAAAAAACCTGCTGATATGAAATCGTTATTTGGTTTCATTAACTGAATACGCATTAATAACGCTTCAAAACCAGCGATAGCGAAGAACAATGTACCGGCTAATAAATACATCACTGCTAACTTTTTATGGTCAACAGTAGTAATGTAATCCCAGACAGTTGCTCCAAAGCCCTTTTTCTGTGTGTATGAGCTCACAACTTTTACCTCCCTCAAAGTTTGTTACATAAAACTTAAAATTATTTTTCAACAGATAAGCTCATGATATATGTCGCAAGAGCATCAATTTGTTCGTCAGAAAGTTCACCATATTTTCCTGTCATTAAGTTGCCTGGTTTATAATATTCAGGGTCCTTAATCCAAGCTTTTAGGCTCTCTTCATCATGATTTAAGAAACCAGCTACACGGTTACGGTCACCAAATGTCGTTAAGTTAGGACCTGGTGCACCACTAACGCCTGTACCAGAAATTGCGTGACAGCCTAAACAGCTGTTAGCAAATGTTGCTTCTCCAAGATCTGTTGAAGCTTTGTCAGCAACTTTACCTTCTGTTGCTTTCATTGCAGTTACCCATGCATCAAATGCTTCTGGGCTTAAAGCTTTAACTTTGAAGTCCATTAATGCGTGTGAAGGACCACATAACTCAGCACATTTACCATAGAAAACGCCATCTTTAAGGTCTTTCGATTCTTTATCGAATACTAAGTAGAATTTATTTAAGTTTTCTACGTTCGTATCCATTTTACCGCCCACAGCAGGAATCCAGAATGAGTGCTTTACATCGGCAGCTTTTAAGTTAAAGTAAACTTTTTGACCCGTTGGTACAACTAATTCTTGTGAAGTTACAATACCTTGGTTAGGGTATTCGAACTCCCACCAATATAATTTTGCAGTTACATTTACTGTAAGTGCTGTTTTGTTACCATTTTCATCTACTTCGTCCATTGCAGCAACATCTGCAAATTTATAAGTAGCAGTAACAACTGGTACTGCAATAATTAATAATAAAATAATTGGAATAACTGTCCAAATCACTTCTAACGTATGACTACCTTCAACTTGCTTAGGAATCACATTTTCGCCGACTCTTGAACGACGGAATTTTAAGAATGCAATTAAATAGATAACAGATACTACTACTACTACTAGCGTCATAATTACAGTAGTTAACAGTAATAAATTCAATTGCTCTTTACCTACTTCTCCAGATGGTCTTAGTGCTGAAAGATAATCTTCACCACAACCGGAAAGGAAAACCATCATCACTGCTAGAAGTGAAAAAAGACGCCATTTTTTAAGCCCTTTCATCATAGCTTAATTAAACCCCTCTTTCTTTGTTGTATTTTCATGTGTACCTAGGACATTAGTGCTGTCTATTTGAATTCTTTAGGAAAAGAAAGAATTCCTAAATTAGCTAAACAACGCAAAAATTATGATGGATACAAATAATATGGTCATATGATTCAACGAATAGATAAACATTTTATTTGCCCATTTCATATCATCTTTTGCGGTAAAGCCTTTAAAAGCTAGAATTAACCAGCCCAAGTTCAATGCAGTTGCAAGAATTAAGAAGCCAACCCCAAGCTCTGGTAAAAGGAAAGGTAACGGTAATAATAAAAGAATCCAGAATAACATCGAGTATTTCGTTCGTTTAAATCCCTTTACAACAGGTAGCATCGGAATATTAGCAGCACGGTATTCTTCAGTACGTTTCATCGCAAGCGCATAAAAATGCGGTGGTTGCCATGCAAACATGATAAGAAATAAAGCAAGTGCTCCTGGACCTAATGCAGGTTCAACAGCTGCAAACCCAATGACTGGTGGAATTGCTCCTGAAATACTTCCTACAACCGTGTTACTAACATGCTTCCTCTTAGACCACATTGAATATAGAACAACATAAGCAAATATTCCTGCTAGTCCCCACATGCCGGCCGCAAACGATGCCGCAAATAACAAAATTTCACCTACAATTAAAAATGAGAGGGCAATGGTCAATACAAAATTCGGCTTAAATCTACCTGTTACTGTCGGTCTTGCCTTCGTTCTTTTCATGATTGGATCTATATCCTGGTCAATGAAGTTATTCATTGCACCTGAGCCACCAATTATGAGTGCCGCTCCCAGCATGGTGAACAATATGACATCTAACTCTTGCAAGAAATGTCTACTAGTAAATTGAAATGCCAGCCACATCCCTGTAAACGTTGTGACAAGATTCGAGTTAACGATTCCAATTTTAATCAGTGCTAAGAAATCTTTTACAACAGATGTTGATTCTGGCCCAGTATTTCTAGTAGCCGACAATGCACGACCGTTTGACATGTTACCTCTCCTTTCATTTTTGTAAGCATATTCCGCTACAATTACTATAGCGAAATTTGCGATTGATTTCTAGACATTAAGTGAAATTTAGATGAAGTTGTAAAAATTAGCTTTGTCTAGAAATATAATTAAAAACAACATATCTATAGTAAAACATTTTCTAAAATGAATTGTGAAGGTTAAAGCACGAAATTATGAACAATTTGTGAAATGGATTCGACATCTAAAACTCCCTTCTCTTTACAAGTTGTTTTTTACCTGTATTTTCGATATTATCTAGTAGCAGAAACATTACTTTCATGTAATGTTGATAGATAAAGTAGGTGACTCATTTTATGCAACACAACAGGTATATGAAGTGGTTTGCTGTTGCCGCTACAGTTGGAATGCTCCTTATTTTACTTGGTGGAGCACTTGTTACCAAAACAGATAGTGGCTTAGGCTGTGGTCGAAATTGGCCTGATTGCAATGGTTCTCTTATTCCAAAAGAAATTACACCAGAAGTTTTAATTGAATTCTCACATCGTCTTGTAACTGGGGTCGTATCTATTTCAATTCTTGTGTTAACAATTTGGACATGGCGTAAACTCGGTCATATTCGTGAAGTAAAACTATTAGGTTTCCTAGCGATGTTCTTCTTAATCGCGCAGGCTCTCATTGGCGCAGCTCAGGTATTGTGGGGACAAGGTGACTTTATATTAGCCCTCCACTTCGGAATTTCCTTGATTTCTTTTGCTGCTGTTCTTCTTCTCTCTATGATTGTATTTGAAGTGGATCGAAAATTTGATGCAGTTAACGTTTTTATTGGAAAAAAATTACGCTGGCACACGATTGCCGTCACAATTTATTCTTATTTAGTCGTTTATACAGGTGCGCTTGTACGCCATACGGATTCTAGTTTAATATGTCCTGATTGGCCGTTCTGTTACAACGAAACACCTCTAGCACCTCTAAATAATATGTATGAATGGGTGCAGATGGGGCACCGCTTAGCTGTTCTTATCTTTTTCATTTGGATTGCATACATAACTTGGCACGCTGTAAAAGAGTATAAAAATCAACGTGTTATTTACTATGGTTGGGTGATTGCCTTTATTATAGTAATCTTACAGGTAATTGCTGGTATGTTAGTAGTCCTAACAAAATTAAATTTAATTGTCGCATTACTACATTCATTATTTATCTCAATTTTATTCGGTCTACTTTGCTACATGATAATGCTAGTTGCACGTAGCAATTATAATGAAAAAAATAAATAATACTAGAAAAAGATTCGTGCTATTTTAATGACGAATCTTTTTTGCCTTTCTATCTTATCTATATTCCTCTCGCTAGTTAAGAGATGGAAGTATTCTGCTGAATCAAGTTAAATTGTCAAAAAATAGACATAACTGCACATAAAAGGGTTAATAGATGGCTATTTAAAGCTGGCTATTAACCCTTTTTCATTAACTTTTATTCAATTTCAATTAACAAATCACCTGTTGAAATCGCATCGCCTGCACTTGCGTAGACCTCTTTTACGATCCCGTCTTTCGGTGCTTGGACAGTTGTTTCCATTTTCATAGCCTCGGTAATTAACAGATGGTCTCCTCGTTTCACTTGGCTACCCTTCGACACCACTACCTTTAACACAGTTCCTGGCATTGTGGCACCAATTTGGTTAGGATTGCTTGGATCTGCCTTTAACGCTATGCTACCATCCACCTCAACCGTCATATCTTGAATCATGAGCTCACGGGATTGACCGTTTAGCTCGAAGTACATAACGCGTGTCCCATCGTGCTGTGGCTCTCCAATAGACACTAGCTTTATAATCAACGTTTTGCCTTTTTCGATTTCGACCTCGATTTCTTCCCCTAGCTTTAACCCGTATAGGAAGGTTGGTGTATCCAATACCGAAATATTGCCAAAGGAGTCCACTGTTTTCGCATATTCCTCAAACACTTTTGGATAGAGTGCATACGCGAGTACATCTTTCTTTGTGACTGGGCGATTTAATTTGTCCTCCAGCACTGCCTCTAGCTGCTCAAAATGGATGGGCTCTAGTAGTTCACCAGGACGGACTGTGATCGCTTCACGGTCCTTTAACACCACCTTTTGGAGTGCCTCTGGGAAGCCACCGTGTGGTTGTCCTAAATATCCCTGGAAGAATTCAATGACAGAGTCTGGGAAGTCGATCGTTTGGCCTCTTGTTAAGACGGACTGTTCGTCTAATTCATTTTGCACCATAAATAAGGCCATATCCCCGACTACTTTCGAGGATGGAGTTACTTTGACAATATCACCAAATAGAAGATTCACGCGAGAATACATGCGCTTTACTTCCTCCCATCTGTCACCAAGACCGACTGCTTTTGCCTGCTGCTGGAGATTACTATACTGACCGCCTGGCATTTCATGTACATAAATTTCAGAATGCGGGCTTATCATGCCACTTTCAAAATCCTTGTAATAGTGACGTACATCCTCCCAATAGTAGGATAGCTTTTCTAGTGCATCAACATCCGCACGTACTGCACGCTGACTGCCCTTCATCGCATAATACAGAGAGTTCGCACTTGGCTGTGAGGTTAAGCCTGCCATCGAACCAAGGGCTGTATCAATAATATCTACGCCTGCTTCAATGGCTTTGGCATAGAGATAAATGCCGTTTCC
>NZ_JBYTBB010000056.1:0-36846 GCF_058788755.1 Lysinibacillus sp. FW301-JW8 | reverse complement strand
CGAAAGCGAAGCGTCAGCGGCAAAGCGAGTAGCCTGGAACGGAGATCACCTTCATTTGACTTAGGAGTGTTCACAAACAGTCCCTTGACCATTTAGTTTTTCAACACTATGAAGTCACTTATATAAGTGGCTTTTTTAATGAGGAGGTACATGTAAAGTTAAAATACACAAATTGATCTTATAAAACAGAAAAAGGACTAGGGCAGTAATTACTCATCATTTTGATTCCTCGATTGCTCCTCTCTATTAAAAACAGCATTGAAATAGCTATAATTGAATTAATCTATTGTGATATGTCACTTAAAGTTTTTTTTAGAGCATTCCAAAACCTTTGCAAATAAAGTGTCTAGACAATTAGTAAAAAAAGTAATAGCTTTCAAACCACAAGTACAATAAAGTTTTGATGCTTCCAATAGTGTGTATTGTAGCCATTCTTGTCCATTGACTTTCCAATGGGCTACACCTAAAACCAAAGAAATCTGTATTTATCCGAGTGCTTGGTCGCCTGAAGTCGCCTATTTATGAATCAACAATTAAGACCCACCATCACGGAGTGGTCTCTTATAAATCATTTAATTAACTCCGTTAGTTCAATAACATCCACAGAATTATAGCATGGTAAGACCTAACGTATCACAATAATGACTGCAATAGAAAGAGTAGAAATGGGAGACTACAAATTATAGTTTACAGACTCTATAAGATAGAACAACTTGTTTTTTAGACAAGTCACTCTTTAAATTATTTATTAATCTATCTTTTTGTTTGTTAAATTAGTTCTCCACTCATTCGTTGGTGTAAGATAACTAATTATCCTCTCATCGATTAAATCCCTAGTTTATTTTCATATGTTTTTCTATAAGGTTTAGGAAGTTCTTCTTTTAGCCAACTTTCCTTTGTTCCTTTCCATATTTCAAAAAGGGTAACCTCATTTGGATTATCTATATCATCTGAAAGAACGGCACTTACAAAAGCTGGTTCATGTTCCATCGCTCTCATATTAGCAGATAATAGTTCTTTGAATTCTTCCTTTTTTTCCACTTTTAATTCTAAATATTATATAGAGAATTACGTTTTCTTTATTATTACTCATCAATATCCTCCAACTTAATAATTTTAGATTTATCATCTAAAAAATCATATCATGTTGTAGGCATTGTAACCATGATATTGAACATGTTTTTCATTTAATGTAATGTTGATCTATTTAGTTATTCTACACAGTTATCCATCCATGAAGCGCAAAAAATTGGCCCTTCACTACAGAAAATGAAAGTTTATTACGTTCTTTATGGGAGTTTAAGAATACCTCATTTAAAATTTATATGGATAACTATTTCCATTTACCATTTCAGCCAATTATCTATCGATGGTCTTCATATTGATTGTGGAAGGCTATCTCTTTCATTATGTATAGAAGATATTTTGGAACTTGTTGAAGACAGATAATTAATATTGTTTATCTGTTTTTATATAAAATAACGGAAATTGTATGATTTGTATTTTGTTTAGTATTTGTTGAGTAAGATGATGTAATCTACAAATATAGTTACCTAGTTTGGTGATTATAAAGGGGGGTTACAATTGGAAAAATTATTAATTATTTGTTGGTACATACTAACGGGAATTGCAATAGTATTGTATATACTTATACCTACTTCTTATAAATTTGGCCTTATATTATTTATTGGGATTTGTGCTATTTCATTCCATCGTCAATACAAAGTGAACTAGTATGGTAGACAAAAAACATATGAAGCTCATTAAGCGTGCTACACAGACTTATCGGGGAAAAATAGAAAAGATACGTGGAATTACAAGAAAAACATATGAAGTGAGAAAGAGAACAGATAACTAATTTTGGTTGTCTGTTTTTTGTACAAATAAAAAATATCGGGCTCAAAATTATTTCAGTACCTAGGCACTTTCTTGATAACTAATATTTTGTGATTTTAAGTATATCTTTGCCAACTTCTTAGCGATATATTTGCCAACACAGTAATACCAACCCTTTCAAGCTACTTGGTTTTAATACCCACTCCAATTAAAAGTGTTTTATTGATTTAAATTGAATTTATCTATAACTTTTGGCATTATTTTGATTATTTTTTTACTTTTGGCATATGTATGCTATTTACAATAAGAACTAGTAAGTTCATCGTCCATGAATGCGGATCTAATTGCACCACCCGCTGTCTCGTAGAGCATTAATGAATACGACTGCATAGTTGTTCATAAGCTGAAAAAGCCTGCATCGGCATTGTTTGCCAGGCTACAGGCTTTTTATGACAATATTCCTTTAACAAACGATGAGACACTGTACTTGTAGAATTCTTCCTCGGTAACGAGTTGGGACTGATATTGCTGGTGAATCAGCTCGCTCATCTGAAAGCCATAGCAAGTCGAGAGAAAAGACATGGCGGCAAGACATGCATCCTGTCCTGCTATAATTTTTTTCTTCTGCAGGCGTTCAAAATATTCAACCAGCAAAGAATGCAGCTTCACAGGCGGCTCGGCCAGCACTCTGTCTAATTCAGGAAGCATTCCTTTGTCGCGGATGCCAATCAAAATAATATCCGCATTTTTATGGAAAAACAAGCGGTACTGTTGGCTTACATTCAGCAAATCAACTTCTGGATTATCGGTCGCTTCCTCCTTTAACAGCTTCTCAAATTGTGGGATATTCGAATGCCTTTCAATGATGGCTTCCAGTATGCCTTGCTTGCTCCCAAAATGCCGAAAAATTGTAGATTCGTTGACTTTAGCTTCCGTTGCAATAGTTTTGGTGCTTACTCCCCGATAGCCATTCTTTTTTATGAGCCGTGTCGCGGCTTCAATAATTCTGTCTGAAGTATGCATTGTATTACTCCCTTTGCATATGTTTAACCTATTATACTACAAGTTTTGCATATGCAGTAGGGATCGGGGTTCATCATTTTGGTAAATTTATTTAAGGAAAATCGCTCCTTTTTTCCCAGCGGCTTGATTCCGTAATCTTGACATGATCAGGCACCAATTGAGTGAGTGTGCCTAATTTATCGAACGTAATCTGGATTCGGTCAGAGGGCAACAGCCATTGTTCAGTCTCGATTGCACAGCAATCTGGTATCGTCCCCATACCTATAATTGTACCTGGGAGCGGCGTAAAAACTTTGAGAACCTCCTCCATCACTTTTGCAGGTTGCACGGAATACTCGGATGTGTTCCCCTTCCAGTGCAGTCTCTCTCCGATACGTACATCCACATCCAGTGAAAGCGGGTCATCGATCTCATCCGGCGTAACCAAAAATGGCCCTATTCCTTTGCTGTAATCAAAATCTTTGCACCGCGTTGGTCCGGTCAGCGCCTGGAAATCAGGCCACTGCACATCGCGGGCAGTACTGTCGTTAAAAATAACATAACCTGCAATGCAGTTCCCCTTCCCTGTAACAAAGGCCAGCTCCGGCTCGATATCCAGGTAGGAGGAGTACGAAGGCCAATGAATCGTAGCCCCATCACCAATCAATGCATTATGGTTACACTTGTAATAACTGAAAGTTACTTTATTTGAATCTCCCTGGAATTTTTCGGCAATTTTTCGTTTAAGCTCCTCTCTTTCCGGCCCTTTGTATTCTCTTTGCATCAGATTTACGCCAGCATTTCTCAGATGTCTTGGCGTCAATCCAAAATCAATAAGCGCAGCCGGATTCGGAACCGGTGGCAGCAGTTTTACCGCTGCAATCGGGAAAATTTCATTTTCATTGAATTGATGCGGATTTCCAACAGCATATTGCATTAATTCCTTAGAGGCGGAATAACTTGCTGGTAAATGTTTAAGATAACTGTCCATACTTTGTAGACTGTCAACGAATGTCCCCTTCTTTTTCATAATTGCTGCAAAAGACACGACAAACTTCTCGTTAATGACAATCCCAAACAAAGGTTTCTGCGATGTCTTAGTGTGAAAGGTTACTAGCTTCATTTTGTAGCTCCTCCATCCATGTAGTGTGATGTTGTTCAGTTAATATCATATTGCATAAAGAGAATGCATGCAAGTACTCGCTTGTATTTTTGTTTTCCGTGCTCTATGATAAAGATATAGTCAGTATGACTAGTCTCTTAAAAACATATATGCAAAGGAGAATTGTTATGAAGTATAAAAGTATTATCCAAAAACCTCGGGTTAAATTTTTTGAAGTCGCAGATGGCGTCTTTGCCGGTATTTCGCCATATCGTGGCATCAGTTGGGCCAATGCCGGGTTTATCAACAAAGGTGAAGGCCTAGTGTATGACACGTTCTTCGATTTGTTCCATGCACGAGAAATGCGAGATGCTTTTAAGGAAGTAAGCAATGGCGGCTCTCCCACCTATGTAGTGAACTCGCACTATAATAGCGACCATGCTTGGGGGAATAAAGTCTTTGAAGAAGCTTGCATTATTATGCACAAGGAGGCGGCTAGAGAGCGTCTTACCGAAAATATCGCCTGGATGGATAGCGTCATCAGAAGAGGGAAGGATTCTCCGAAATCGACTCAAGGAGAACGGTTTTTTGCAGCAGAATTTGAAGGATTCAACCTAGAAGGCGTAGAATGGGTGCACCCGAATATTGAGATAAAGGACGATATCAACATACGTCTTGGCGATACTGAAGTTATGATTTACAATGTAGCTCCTGCCCACTCTGACAGTGACTTGCTGTTGTGGATGCCAAAAGAAAAAGTGCTGTTCGCCGGTGATGTCGTATTTAACGGTTGTACGGCATACAGTGAAGAAGGAACCCTCAACTGGATTAAAGTTCTTGATCGTATTATTGATGACATTAAACCTGAAATCGTTGTTCCAGGACATGGCGCTATATGCGGCCTGGACTTCGTGAAGGAGCAGAGAGACTACCTCTTGAACTTGATCAGTGAGTTCAACAAGCATTACAATGACGAGATTGATTCCTTGTCCCTGACTAAGCAAATCGATATTTCTCGCTTCCTTCATTGGATTCAGCCAGAACGTTTGTATGTTACGGTAGATATCCTCTTAAAAAGCAAACGAGGGTTGCCATCTCTTCCAAATTGGAACGAGGTGCCTGCAAAGCTAGAAGACATGAAAGCCTTTCTGAACGAGAAATATGGAGATCGAATCAAGCCATGGGACCCTATGAGCGTGTGGCAAGAATAGCGTATCAACCTGCAGAAGTTATAGGATTCGTACATCTCTTACCACAAATAATACTAGGAAGTATCTACCTGTCTCGCTGTTAAGACTTTCTATAAAGCTTGAAGATTTTTCTGATTACGCAGCAATTACCAGTATCATTAAGATTACAGGAGGAAACTATAGGCTTACACAGAGACTTTTCACTCAGATTGAAAGAATACTTGAAATTAATCATCTTAATACTATTACTACAGAAGTTGTTGAAGCAGCACGAGATAGTTTAGTTATCGGAATTAAATATAAAAAAGCTATCCAAAGAAGATAGCTTTTTTAATTTAAAATGCAAAATCACTAGCCCATTACCAATTAAGGTAACAGGCTTAAAGTTGGATTGACTTTAAACACATACAGTCATTTAACTAAAGAGGACAAACAAGATGCAATTGAATTACTTAATAAAATTTTGTAATTTGGTCGCTTTTTGGTCGCCTGTGGTTTTTAGAGCATTCCAAAGCCTTTGCAAATAAAGGGTCTAGACAATTAGTAAAAAAAGTAATAATATTTGCATCATATTCTTTAATAATAATTATTATATTCTGAAAAAGGTGATGTGTATGGAATTCTCAAAAAAACTACAGCAACTCCCAACTCAATTTTTTGCAGCACTTGTGCAAAAAGTAAATGCTGCCTTGGCAGAAGGGCGCGATGTGATTAATCTTGGTCAGGGAAATCCTGATCAACCTACTCCTCCACATATTATTAAGGCTCTACAGGAGGCAGCTGAAAATCCCCTTAATCATAAATATCCACCGTTTCGTGGCATTGCTGAATTACGCCAGGCTGCAGCCGATTTCTACAAACGTGAATACAATGTAGACATTAATCCCGACACAGAAGTGGCTATTCTCGGTGGCACAAAAATCGGTCTTGTTGAACTACCTTTAGCCATATTAAATCCTGGGGATACGATGCTATTACCCGACCCCGGCTATCCCGATTACTTATCAGGCGTCGTATTAGGGGATGTAAATTATGAAGTACTGCCTCTTTTTGCAGAGAATGGCTTCCTCCCTGATTACGCAGCCTTATCTGATGATATAAAAGAAAAGGCGAAACTTTTATATTTGAATTACCCAAATAATCCAACTGGTGGTACTGCAACAATTGAATTTTTCGAGGAAACGGTTCGCTTTGCAAAAGAGCATAATATCATCGTTTCGCATGATTTTGCCTATGGAGCAATTGGATTTGATGGAAACAAGCCTGTTAGCTTCCTACAGGCAGATGGTGCTAAGGATGTTGGAATTGAAATGTATACACTATCCAAAACATACAATATGGCAGGCTGGCGCATCGGTTTTGCAGTTGGGAATGCAGATATTATTGCTGCCATTAATCTAATACAAGATCACCTATTTTGCAGTCAATTCCCTGCTGTACAACAAGCAGCAGCCATTGCACTCTCAGCACCACAGGAATGTGCAGACGAGCTCAGAGCTACTTATGAACGTAGGCGAAATGTCTTAATCGAAGAGGCTCAGCGTATTGGCTGGCATGTAACTGCACCCAAGGGCTCTTTTTTTGCATGGCTCCCTGTTCCAGTAGGCTATACAAGTGAGCAATTTGCAGATCTCTTGCTCGACAAAGCAGATATTGCTGTAGCAGCAGGAAATGGCTTTGGACAATATGGCGAGGGCTATGTCCGTGTTGGCTTACTTGTAAGCGAAGAACGTTTACGTGAAGCAATAAGTCGAATCGAGCAATTAAATTTATTTAACTTCTTTCAGTAGAAGTCTCCCACCTCTATAGGTAGTGATCTGAATGAATTTAAGCTACTTTTCAGAGGTGTCCAAACACCCGCTGAAATAGAGGAACTCAGGCTAAGATCTTCACATCCTGTGAAAACGCCTGAGTGACCAACATCGTGTTGACCCAAAGCCTCTGGCGGATGTCACGGAATCGAAAAGAAGTTAATAAAGGATGTTAGCCTAAAATCATCGCATCCATGCGATAACGGCTAACTGACCTGCTTCATGCAGGCCTAAGCACAAAGCCGATTCCGGACGCAATTATGCCGAGGCATAATTGATATAAACAAATTCCAAAAAAACTGTTCTACAGCAATGCCATAGAACAGTTTTTTCATTTCTCGATCTTTCTTGGACTCTGTAAATCTTTTTCTAAAGGATAAAATTGAACATGTCCTGTTTCATCATCAAATTGGCGAATATGCTGAATGCCCTGTACCTCAGCTAAAACGATATCGGCTGTAATTACAATATTTCCACCCTTTATCAAATGCCCTCCCGATACTTGACCCCATTGATCACTCATTGATCCATGAAGATGCGTCTCATATTCTCCATCACGTTTACACACAACACCAGCACCTTGAATAAATTCAAGGGGTCCCTCTTTTTTAACTACTTCACTGAAACCGACATTAATTTTAGAGGTCTCATCTGGTACTAAATATACAAAACTACTTTTTTGAAAACTGCCAATACAGCTAACAATGGTAGCCGACTCAATATCGTTCTCTTGACAGATTGCTTCTATCCCCTCGATAATATCAGTCCCCATTAAAATACGAGCACTAATCACTTTTCCAAATGCTCCAACTCCGTAATTTACTCTTATAGGCATCTCTACACCCCTTTTTGCTTCAAAGTTTTTTATCATAACCAATTACACCCCAACGTCTAGCTAGCTCTAAAAGCTTCTACTCAAAATCCGTAGGGGGCTCTCACTTGATTCAGCGGATGCAAAAACAAAAAACCATTCATCTCTTCACATATTTGCTAAATCAAAATAAATAAAAAATAAAATAATTATTGACTAATAATAACCTATAATTTATATTAGTTCTATCGGATTTATAAAAATACTATATATCTCTTATCAAGAGTAGCTGAGGGACTGGCCCTATGAAGCTCGGCAACCTCCTTTTTAAAGGAAGGTGCTAAATCCTGCAAACGATTGTCGTTTGATAGATAAGAGAGGACGTTTTTTCATGAGCCTCTCTTAGTTTATAAGAGAGTTTTTTTATTTTTAAAAACCGATAAAACAAACTTTGGAGGTCATATTCATGAAGAAACGAAACAAATTTTTATTAGGCATAGCAGGTCTTACATTAGCAGCTGCATTAGTAGGCTGCGGTACAAAAGAAGATAGTAAAGGTGACCAAGGTAAGGCTATTGATGAAAATAAAATCGTAGTAGGGGTTACTTCTGGTCCACATGAACAAATTGCAGAGGTTGCGGCAAAAGTTGCAAAGGAAAAAGGCTTGGAAGTAGAGCTTAAATCCTTCTCTGACTATGTTTTACCTAATACTTCATTAGCTGAAGGCGATCTTGATGCAAACAGCTATCAGCACGAGCCTTTCTTAGATACTTTTAATAAAGATCATGATACAGACTTAGTACCAGTAGGAAAAACTATTCTGAATCCAATGGGTGTTTACTCTGAAAAATATAAATCTTTTGATGAAATACCAGACGGAGCAACATTTGGTTTACCAAACGATCCAACAAACGGTGCCCGTGCACTATTTGTTTTACAAGAAGCTGGCTATATTAAATTAAAAGAAGGTACTGGCCTAACAGCATCTATCCGTGATGTTGAAGAAAACAAGAAAAATTTAAAATTCATAGAGTTAGAGGCTGCACAAATTCCAAAGCAGCTTAGTGAGGTTGATGTAGCTGCTATTAATACAAACTTTGCGCTTGATGCTGGCATTAATCCTAAAGAAGATTCTATCCTTTTAGAATCTACTGACTCTCCTTATGTAAACTATATCGTAGTACGTGCCGAAAATGAGAATGATCCAACGATTAAAAAATTCGTTGAAGCTTATCAATCTGATGAAGTACGCAAATTTATTGAAGATGAATTTAAGGGTTCTGTAATTGCAAGCTGGTAAGTACTAAAAATAGACTTCGATAAAGTGGTTATTTTCCCCATCTTCCACTGATTATTCGTTGAAACAATTGGGCTTATACAGGTTATTAAGATCCCTACTTAGAATTTTTTGTTCTTGAAAAGGGGATTATACAGCACGTTAAGCGGGATAAAATAGAGAATCTGCTAGAATCCTTTGGGAAAGCGAGCAGATTCTTGCTTTTTAGAAAGGAGACATCCATATGATTCGGTTAGAAAATATATCCAAAGAATTTAAAACAAAAAAAGGTATTGTCAGAGCAGTGGATGGGATTAACCTTCATGTTAAAAAAGGTGAAATTCATGGGGTCATTGGCTATAGTGGTGCAGGTAAAAGTACACTTATTCGCTGTGTCAACCTATTGGAGCGTCCAACAGCAGGAAAAGTTTGGATCAATAATGTGGATATTACTTCCCTTTCCCTAAATGATCTTCGAAAGACCCGTCAAAAGATCGGGATGATCTTCCAGCATTTTAATCTCTTAAAAACTGCGACCGTTTATAACAATATTGCTATCCCATTAAAGCTTCTTGGCTATAACGATGTCGAAGTAAAAAATCGTGTGGCGAAATACGCTGAAATTGTTGGTTTAACAGAAAAATTAGAAAGCTTTCCAAGTCAGCTTTCAGGAGGTCAAAAACAACGAGTTGCTATTGCCCGTGCATTAGCACAGGAACCCGAAATCTTACTAAGTGATGAAGCGACTAGTGCACTTGATCCAGAAACAACAGAAGCCATTCTTGAGCTTTTATTGAAAATTAATCGTGAGCTAGGCATTACTATTTTACTTATTACGCATGAAATGAATGTCATACAAAAAATCTGCGATGATGTATCTGTTCTTGAAGCAGGGAAAGTTGTGGAATACGGCTCTGCTATTGATCTTTTTGCGAAGCCTCAGCACCCAACAACGCGAAAGTTCTTGAACACGATTTCACAGCGTAATCTATCCCCTTCTCTTATCCAGCAGCTCAATGTTTCAGGGAGTGTTATTCGTCTAACATTTCTCGGAGAAAGTACTGGAAAACCGTTACTGACAGAGGTCAGCAAAGTATACGATGTTCAGCCAAATATTTTAACTGCCAATATTATTGAATTAAAAAATGGCATCGTCGGAAATATCGTCGTTCATTTAAATGGTGAGGCGCATATTGTACAAAAGGCATTAACGTATTTCACAGAAAATGGAGTAGCCGTAGAGGAATTAGGAGGCGAACAAAATGAATAGTATTCAAGGCTTCTTTACAGATTGGTCAGATGTTATTGGAAAATCAATTATCGAAACCTTCCAAATGGTCGGAATATCTTTATTCTTTTCCATAGTCATTGGAATTCCATTAGGGCTCTTAATTGTTTTAACACGTCCTGGTCAATCTTTTGAAAATAAATTTCTTTATCAATTTTTTAATTTATTCATTAATATAATTCGCTCCGTCCCATTTATCATTTTACTCTTCTTTATTTTACCGTTTACAAAGCTAATTGTTGGGACAACGATTGGTGTGAAAGGTGTGATTGTACCACTTGTTGTTTATACGGCACCTTATATCGCACGACTGATGGAGACAGCACTATTAGAAGTGGACCCAGGTGTTGTAGAGGCTTATACAGCAATGGGCATTAAACGCCGTCATATTATCTGGAATGTTTTATTACGCGAGGCTCGCCCTTCTATCATTTTAGGCTTAACCATTGCCACAATTGGTCTTATTGGAGCAACAGCAATGGCAGGAATGGTTGGTGCGGGTGGTTTAGGTGATCTTGCCTACCGTTATGGTCATTTACGCTATGAGGTCGATGTTATGTATGCGACCGTATTTATTTTAATCATTCTTGTTCAGAGTATTCAATCTATTGGCAATCGGTTTGCAGCAAAACTTAAGAAGGATTAAGGAGGAGCACTGTGACAAATGAAATTTATGTAGAGAAAAATGGTTATATAGCAACTTTAGTGATAAATCGTCCTGAGAAACGTAACTCTTTATCAAGGGCAATGTTTCAGGCTATTTTGAATGAGCTTCATCATTTAAGCTCTGACCCTTCTATCAAACTTTTAATTGTCCGTGGCGTAAATGAGGTTGCCTTTTCTTCAGGGGCAGATATTAGTGAGTTTTTAGATATTCGTTATGCAGCTGACAACGCAAAGGCATACAATGATTTGGCATTAAGGGCAATTGATGCACTCTATAAATTTCCGCACCCAACCATTGCTATGATACAGGGTTTAGCAATTGGTGGTGGCTTAGAAATAGCAAATGCCTGCGATTTTAGAATTGCTACACCCAAAAGTAAATTAGGCATCACTGCCGCAAACATCGGCATCGTCTATAATCTTGAAAGTACAAAGCGTCTTATCAATATTGTTGGAGTTGCCAAGGCGAAAGAAATTTTATACACAGCAAACATTTTTACAGCTGAAGAAGGAAAAAGTATTGGCTTGATTACTGCCCTACATGAGCCAGAGGATATCGAAAATGCCACACAGCAATTCGCTGAGCATCTCTTAAGTAAATCTTCTGTTGCCAATGCCGGCATTAAAAAAATTATACAAGCTATTGTAGATGGTGAAAATGAAGAAAATGATGTGTTAGCTCAAATCATTCTTAATTCCTTTAGCTCAGATGATTATAACGAAGGCATACAGGCATTTTTAAACAAAAGAAAGCCCATTTTTAATAAATAAGTGAGGTAGTAACAATGACAAAGACAACTGATGGAGACCTGCTATTAAAAAATATAACCTCCCAAGCGCCCTTCCCCATTTGCTTTGCTGATTTAGAGAAGGCTGTAGCAGAAAAAATTGAAGCTGGACCTTTTGGCTACATACGTTCAGGTGCTGGTGGCGAACAAACATTGCGCAATAATCGTGCAGCATTTGAAAAGTATTCCATAGTACCTCGCTTCTTAAATGATGTTTCAAATATTGATACTTCGATTAATCTTTTCGGAAAAACATATCCAACGCCATTTCTATTTGCCCCTGTTGGCATGAATAAAATGGCACATGATGATGGGGAGCTTGCAGTTGTCCGTGCTGCTCAACAATTAAAAATACCCTATATACAAAGCACAGTTTCTAGCCATGCACTTGAGGATGTTGCACAAGCTGCCCCTACCGCTACAAAATGGTTTCAGTTATATTGGTCTACCAATGAGGAAATTGCTTATAGTATGGCCGCTCGTGCAGAGTCTGCTGGCTTTGAAGCAATCGTCCTCACAGTCGATACAGTTATGCTTGGCTGGCGCGAAGAAGATGTTCGCAACCAATTTTCTCCTTTAAAGCTAGGCTATGCAAGAGGAAACTACATCAATGATCCCGTGTTTATGGCTTCTCTGCCAGATGAATCATTTGAATCCTACGTCCAAGGTGTACTTCAAAATGTTTTCCACCCTACCTTAAGCTGGGAAAATGTACGTGAATTAAAGCGTCGATCTAATCTTCCTATCCTATTAAAAGGTATTCTACATCCTGAAGATGCAAAGCTAGCTATAGACAATGGTATAGACGGTATTATCGTTTCAAATCATGGAGGTCGCCAACTGGATGGCGTAGTAGGATCACTTGATGCACTTCCAGCGATAGTAAAAGTGGTGAATGGACAAATTCCTATTATTTTAGATAGTGGCGTGTATCGTGGCATGGATGCCCTAAAAGCGCTTGCTTTAGGAGCAGATGCAGTAGCAATCGGCCGTCCTTTTGTCTATGGACTGGCGCTAGACGGACAGAATGGCGTCGAAAAAGTCATGACGAACCTATACGATGAATTGAAAGTTTCCATTGCATTAGCAGGAGCAACCTCTATTCCAGCACTACGAAATATTACTTTAGTGAAAAAAGATGGAGTCGATGAAAAATGAATCGAGCATTACAAGGCTTAAAGGTTGTTGATCTATCGCAGGTGCTTGCCGGTCCATACTGCACAATGGTATTAGCAGATATGGGAGCTGAAGTCGTTAAAATTGAGAAGTATCCCCATGGAGACGACACACGTACGATGGGCCCCTTTATTAATGAAGAAAGCCATATGTACATGATGGTTAATCGCAATAAAAAAGGTGTTTGCTTGAATTTAAAAACACCAGAGGGATTAGAGCTTTTTAAAGAGCTTATCCAATCGGTAGATGTGCTTGTGGAAAATTATCGACCTGGCGTCACTAAAAAGTTAGGAATTGATTATGCAGCATTAAAAGATATTAACCCTGGTCTCATTTATTGCTCCATTTCCGGTTATGGTCAAACAGGTCCTTATAGTCAAAAGGGCGGCTACGATATTATGGCGCAAGGTCTTAGTGGCTTAATGCATATGACTGGTGAAGTAGATGGCAGACCAGTAAAGGTAGGCTTTGCTGTAAATGATATTGCCGCTGCTCAAACAGCATTACAATCTATTTTAATGGCCTATATTTACAAACTACGTAGCGGTGAAGGACAATATATTGATGTTTCCTTAGTAGAATCTGGACTTGCATGGACAGTTTGGGAGGCGGCAGCTTACTTTGGGCAAGGTCAGCTACCTGAGCGAACAGGTACTGCGCATCGTGTTTCCGCACCTTATCAGGGTTTTAAAACGCAGGATGACTATATTTTAGTGGGTGCAGGCAATCAAAAGCTATGGGAGATTTTTGCCGCGAAAGTCGTCAATCGACCAGATTGGCTGAGTAATCCACTGTTCGCATCAAACTACTTACGAGCTCAGAATGTTAAAGCATTGGAAGAAGAAATCGAAAGTGAATTGGTCAAGCATAAAGCTGCATATTGGCTTCAGCTTTTAGATGAATATGGTGTACCATCTAGCCCAATCTATTCCTACGATCAAACATTGAATGATCCTCATATTTTGGAGCGCGGTATGGTCCTATCCTATGAGCATCCAACCGCTGGGTCAATGCGTACACTAGGCTTCCCAGCGAAATTTTCTCAAACCCCTGGACAGCTAACAAATGCCGCCCCAACATTAGGGCAACATAATGAAGAGATTTTGAAATCATTGCATGTGACAGATGAACACATAAAACAGCTAAAAGCCACGAATATCATTCATTCAAAATAGAGCTTATGTGATTCAACCCAGTTTATCCGTTAATTTGAACGTTCTATCTGTTGATTTAGTCTAGCTATCCATCACTTAGAGTGTTCTATCCTTCTATACGTAATAAAAGGGCTGCCTCACTAAGAGACAACCCTTTTTTTATTGAATTACACCTAGTTCGCGACCTACTTTTTCATAAATTGCGAGTGCATCATCTAGCATTTCTTTTGTATGAGCCGCTGTAGGCATATTACGAACACGACCTGTACCCTTTGCAACCGTTGGGAAAACGATTGATTTCGCATAAACACCTTCTTCAAATAAGCGTCGAGAAAACTCCTGCGTCAGCTTTTCATCGCCAATAATACATGGAGTTATTGGTGTTTCGGATTCTCCAATATTAAAGCCTAACTTGGCAAGCCCTGCTTTTAAATAATCGCCATTTTCCCAAAGTTTATCGTGGAGCTCAGTGGAGTCAATTAACATTTGAACTGCTGCCGTAATCGCTGCAACATCGCCAGGTGGTAGTGCTGTTGAGAATAAAAATGGACGTGAGCGTACCTTTAGCCAGTCAATTAAATTTTTCTTACCAGCGACATATCCACCAACAACGCCAATTGCTTTAGAAAGTGTACCAATTTGGAAGTCGATTTCTTTCTCTAAACCAAAGTGCTTCACTGTACCTTTTCCTTTACCTGTTACACCTGAGCCATGAGCATCATCCACATACGTAATTAAATCAAATTCCTTTGCAATCTCAACAATTTCCGGCAATTTAGCAATATCACCATCCATGGAGAAAACACCATCAGTAATGACCATAACTTTATTGTATAATCCAGATTCTTTCGCTGCTTTTGCCTTCGCACGTAAATCATCCATATCAGAGTGATTAAACGCGATGATTTTCGCCTTTGATAAACGGCATCCATCAATAATAGAAGCATGATTCAATTGATCCGAAAGAATCGCATCATTTTTATCCATTACAGCTGAAATCGCTGCCATATTACAGTTAAAGCCTGATTGATAGGAAATAGCTGCTTCTGTTCCTTTAAATTCAGCAAGCTTTTCCTCTAATTTAACGTGTAGATCAAGCGTACCATTTATAGTACGAACAGCACCTGCTCCGACACCATATTTATCAATAGTCTCTTTGGCAATACGCTTCAATTCTTCATTTGTTGCTAAGCCAAGGTAGTTGTTTGAGGATAAGTTAATAAGATTTTTGCCACGCACCTGAATAACAGGTCCATTGGCTCCCTCTACTGGATCAATCTCGTTGTATAAGCCTTGGTCTCTCAAGTCTTGTAGGTTTTCATCTAAAAATGCATTTAATACTTTTGACAAGCGTATCATCCTTTCCTAGGAAAACTGTTCTAGCTCCTAGTGTAGCATAAGCACGCCATTTGAAAAATTACTTTGTTAATCTTTCGAATAGTGGAGCAGTTTTTTCTCGCCAAAGTGAAGAAGATAGACAATGGTCTAATAATCTGCGTACAGTATACTCTGCTTCCGCAAATCGCTTGGAGTAGCCCATTGCATCCTGCATGGCCTCTTTATACTTTACATGGATATCTTCGATTAGAGCTTCTGCATCCTGTGTTAATGCACAATGTTTTCCTATATCAAAAATTTCATCCCCCAGTCTGCCATCCTGTGGATCAAAGACATGTGGCTCCGTACTATCAAATATGCAGAAGTTTAATTCTGGGATAATGACCATATCAACAGAGCCTGCATCCAAACCACACCAAATAATTTGTGCATCTAGCCCTCTCTTATTAGCTTCATCTGCTAAATCCTTCATTAAGGAAGATTTACCTGTCCCCGGCTTACCTTTTATCATTAATCGACGAGCTAAATTTTTAGTAATACTCTCTACTGTATTTTCAGCGCCTCTTGGTGTTAATGTTCCAAGCAAACGGTGTGTGCGCATTCCAGTTTTATTTAAAACGATTGATTGGAAAACGTTTGTTTTTAACATTTCCACTTGATCATTTAATGCTTGCCAATTCATACAGCTCTGTGTGACAATCTCCCAATCATCATGAATCCTAATAGCTTTACTTAGCGTAGCTATACATTTATCACGCCATAACTCACGTTCCTTCATTGCCTCAGCGAGCTGTTCGCCTACTTTTTCGAGCTGAAGGTCCTCTAAACAATCATAAAATGACATCACATGATGCTTTGTTCCAAGGAAAGTCGGTTCGATACCCCATTCAGATGACCAAATATAGAGTCGATCACACCCTCGAACAAATACTGCCTCCACAACATCCTCTAACAATGCGTGCTTAAACCACTCTACCGCGAAACCCTGCTTAACGTAAAAATAGCCAAGCTCTTTTAAAAGCTCCGACCCCTTCATTGTTGGAGCACCTTGCAATAGATAAACCAAATCCGCCTCATCCATCATTTCCTTATATAATTGTTTAATTCCTTGCCCTGTCAATGCGTGTCCAAAATAATAGGTCACATTTCCGTTCAATACCGCTCCTCCTTTATCTTATGCCCTGCATTATATGAAACGGCAGCAAAAAAAATGAGAAGCTACTTCAATCTTTTAAGATAAAAGTAGCTTCCTATTTAATAGAATGGCTTCATCCCCTCTATATTGCCAATACACTTCATTAAGATCTTTCGACAATAAGGTAATGAATATTGCACAATATAGCCTGATGTTAAAGCAATGACCACTGTTCCAACACCGACAGGACCTCCAAGCAACCAGCCTAAAATTGTCACCAGCACCTCAATGCCCATTCTCGCCGTTTTAATTGTCCCACCAAATTTCTCAACCAAAATCATCATCAATGTATCACGTGGTCCCGCCCCCATATTGGGTGCTATATACATACCACAACCAAAACTTAAAACAAATAAACCTATCACAAAATAAGTAATCTGTAGACCATATATAGTCGTTGACGGCAATAGCCAATTAAAAACATCTATAAATGATCCGATTAGAAGCATATTAAGCCAAGTTCCTATCTTTGGCCATTGTCGTAAAACAATTGAGGTCGAAACAACAATAAAAAGCCCTGTCAAAATAGACCACGTCCCAATTGATAAACCAAAGTTTTGAAATAAACCCACATGCAGCACATCCCAAGGGCTTGTCCCTACAATTTTACCCTTAATAGACATGGTAATCCCAAGGGACATAATTATTAGGCCACCTATAAAAAATGCCCAACGCCACCCCATAATTTTTCGCATTTCATATCCCTCTCTCTATGTATGATATTGCTCTAACTGTACCATAGTTTCTACATAAATCGGGGGGATGTGACTTGCCTGCTTCTCTTATAAAAACAATTTTGGTTACCTGAGCGGTTCTTCACAATGACCGAGCGGATTCTTTGGCTACCTGAGCGGTTTTCTTCGATAGCCGAGCGATTTGTTTCTCTACCTGAGCAGTTCTCTTCGCTAGCCGAGCAGATTTCTTCTCCGCCTGAGCAGTTCTCTTCAATATCCGAGCAAATTGTTGCTCCGCCTGAGCAGTTTTCTTAGCCGACAGAGCAAGTCGCTTCTCTTTAACAAAGATATGGCTTTAAACTCCAAATAAAAAAACTACCCATCTGTTATTCATGGGTAGTTGTAATCGCTTCCAGCTTTGCCTTTGTGATAGCAATTAGATCATTTAATTGTACATGGATTTGCATCCCAATTTTCCCAGCGCTAACAATAATATCGCCTTGCTCTTGTGCAGATGCGTCAATGACTGTCGGATAAAGCTTCTTCATGCCCACAGGTGAGCAGCCACCACGTACGTAGCCTGTGTAGGTCAGTAATTCCTTGACAGGGAGCATTTCAATTTTTTTCTCTCCTACTACTTTCGCAGCCGCTTTTAAATCAAGCTCTTGAGCAACAGGAATAACAAATACAAAAAGCTTTTGTGCGCTTGCCTTTGCCACTAAAGTTTTAAAAACGCGAGAAGCTGGATGGCCAATTTTTTCAGCGACCGAAATACCATCCACTTGACCATCGCCAGTTTCATATTCAATTACTTCGAATTGTATTTTTTGTTGCTCCAACAATCGTATAGCATTCGTCTTAGCATGCTTTGCCTTTGCCATATTTTAAAACTCCCATCTGCAACATTAAGCTATCATCGAGAACGTGGCTTCATTTCCTAGTCGATAGCCATTTTTCGCCATTTGGATATGGGTCGCATATTTTTCAGAAGCATGTTTAAATGTCCCTGCCTTGAATCCCTCCCCATAACTCTTACCGAAAATTGTATCTGCAAATGGATCTAATATCAATTCCTTCGTAAAACGTTCTGGTACTTTGACTTCAATGACTTCACTTAAATAAGCAGGCTCGCTGTCAGTTATTAAGTTTTGATTGAATTCCTGACCCTGTAATTGTGCCTGAATTTGTTGAATTTGTGCGTTTGCACTTTCTGCGATACGTAAATCTTGAGTTGAAGGCTGTGCTGGTGATAATGCTGCATTACGTACTTGTTCTAAAACTTGCAACGTTTTTTCGGGATTCATACCAACTACATCTTCAACATCTGATAGCTGAGAAAAGGAAATTGATTCAAAACCCTCAATGTTGCCCATCTTATTTGCTTGTTCATGAGCCAGAACACTCTTTTTTGTTTGTTCCATCTCCTGAAAAATGGCTTGTTGTTGAGGCGTGACTTCCTGTGATTCCTCTTTTTGTTGCTCGAAGAGGTCTAAATCCTTTTGACCTAATAATAAACTCTCAAGCTCTTGCAATAATGGATTTTTCTTTGGCTGAAAATACAATGCATTTTTTCGATAGGCGTCCCCTGCTTCTTTTCGCTGCAATACTTTTTTGCGATTTGAAGTTGAAATTCTTTCATGTTCTATTAAACTTGATATTTTCATATGATCACCTCAGCTTTCTTACTTAATATGCAAGATCAATTATGCCTCGGCATAATTGAGTCTGGAATCGGCTTTGTGCTTACACAAAGAACTCCTTTCCGATTCCGTGACATCCGCCGGAGGCTTTAACTTCTTTCAGCGGGTGTTTGGACACCCGCTGAAAAGTAGCTTAAATTCGCATTCATCTCTCCACCTATAGAGGTGGGAGACTTCTGCTGAAAGAAGTTAAATATTAGATATGATAATATCCTCTATTAACTATATCTCTACCACCTGAACAGTTTCTGTACACTCATTATCGGAATTTTCTATATTAAATTCAAGCCCAAATTACTACTAACCTCCTAAAGAAATAATCTTTTTTTATTCACATAGGCATAAATACCTTTATAAAATCCTATATTTTCTTTTAATTAAAACTTTTCTACGAAACTTAACACTTTTCCTACTTTCCAAATAGTGTTAATTACATAAAAAAAACAGTCTTTTGGCACAGACTGTTTCTAACATTTTTTTTTAGGTTTAATAAGGATACTTCTATAGGCTAGGTAACCAAACCATGCGCCAAGCGTATTTAAAATTAAATCATCAATATCCGCTGAGCCAACCGTAAAAATAAATTGTATTGTTTCAACGGCTAAGCTAGATAAAAAACCTGCACATATCACTGCCCAAGCCCTCCGAAACTTTTTAGACAACAAAGGTAACAAAAAGCCCATAGGTGTAAATATTAATAAATTGCCGAGTAAATTAATAATAATGATATCCAAATTAAAATACTGAGAGTAGTTTATATAGCGCAGAATAGTTTCAAAGGGTACAAAATTTGTGGTTAATCGCCAGTCACTATAATCAAACAGACCTAATTCAATGAGTGTGTATTCGTCCTTCCATAAAATTATGATGACATCTACTAGACGATCAATGACTAATTTATAAAAAGCAATAAATGAATAGATACAAAAAGTAGTCCATCCTATTATTTTTAGGGGAAAATAATACGTATCAATCAACGAACGATAAGGCAATGGGAGCTTGGCATCACCTTGCATATTAGAAATATTATTTTTTTGCATGCCTAAACGACCTACTTCCTTATATTCTTCCCATATTTTAATATGCCCCCCATCCCCATGCAAGAGGTATATTAAGCTAAGTTTATAAATATTTATATTCAAGCAAGTTTAGACGTATTCAAAAGACCGACTCCTACCATTGAGCCGGCCTTGTAGTTTATCTATTGGATTTTCCGTACATATCTAGCATTAGGGGAAAAGCACCTTCAATAATTTTATACTGGATTAACTCCATGCTTACGCTCTGAGAATAATAAGTATTTTGACATATATAGCTCTAAACGTGATTCAAGTACTGTTCTTAAATCATTCGGTGCAATCACATCGTCAATGATTAGCTCTGATGCTAAACGATAAACATCAATTTCCTCCTGATATTCTTTGCGTTTTTCTGCAATAAAGCTTGCTTGCTCCTCTTTTGGAAGTTCTGCAATTTTATTAGCATATACAGCGTTCACTGCAGCTTCAGGTCCCATTACGGCAATTTGGGCGTTGGTTAATGCAATACAGCAATCCGGCTCGAATGCTGGACCAGCCATTGCATACAACCCTGCCCCATATGCCTTACGAACAATGACCGTTAGCTTTGGAACCGTTGCCTCACTCATTGCAAATATCATCTTTGCACCGTGACGGATAATGCCAGCCTTCTCAACCTGCGTCCCAATCATAAAGCCTGGTACATCTGCTAGGAAAAGGAGTGGAATATTAAACGCATCACAAAGTGAAATAAATTTTGCAGCTTTATCAGCAGAATCGTGGAATAATACGCCTCCTTTTACACGAGGCTGGTTTGCAATAATGCCAACCGATTGTCCTTTGATACGACCAAGCCCAGTTATTAATTCGGGAGCAAATAATTTTTTAACCTCACAAAATGAATCTTCATCAATAATACGATCGATTAATTTATACATATCAAAAGGTACATTTTGATTTTGAGGAATTAATTCTTCAATGGACTTATCAAATGAAGCTGGTGATTTAGCTTCCTCAATCTTGCTGCGTTCTGCATAGTTATTAGGAAAATAACCTAAATATTTTCTAGCATACGCAATGGCTTCCTGCTCCGTTTTAACGAGCACATCTCCACAACCAGAAACCGAACAGTGCATTTTTGCACCACCCATTGTTTCTAAGTCTACCTTTTCCCCGATAACCATTTCTGCCATACGTGGAGAACCTAAATACATGGATGCATTGCCCTCAACCATGACAACGATATCGCAAAAGGCAGGAATATAAGCGCCACCAGCAGCGGATGGTCCAAACAATAGGCATATTTGCGGTACTTTCCCGGAAAGTTTTACCTGATTATAGAAAATTCGCCCGGCACCTCTTCGTCCTGGGAACATCTCTAATTGATCTGTAATACGAGCACCTGCTGAATCAACTAGATAAAGTAATGGACAGTTTAATTTTTCGGCTGTTTCTTGTATACGAATCATTTTTTCTACTGTACGTTTACCCCAAGAGCCCGCTTTAATTGTTGAGTCATTTGCTAATACACAGACAGTACGACCATGTATTTTACCGATTCCTGTTATCACACCATCCGCTGGTAAATCACCTGCTAAACAGTTCGCATAAAGACCATCCTCTGATTGTAATCCATCGTCCAGTAATAATTCCAGTCGTTCCCGTACAAAGAGCTTTCCTTGTTGTGCATTTTTATCGTGATATTTCGGTAAACCACCTGCTAAAATTTTATCCTTTAGTGTAGTTGAATTATCTGTCGAAATATTGCTCATGTTAATTCCTCCCTTTGCCCAATCAGTTATGCCATAAAACCCTGACACTTTGCGGCCTTTTGGTTTCTTACAAAAAATCAATATCGCCTTGGCGTTATTGCGTCCGGATTTTGAATTGTGCCCAGGCCTGCACGAGGCAGGTCAGTTAGGCGTTTTCGCAGGATGCGAAGGTTTTAGGCTAACATCCTTTTATTCATTCCTTTGAAAATCCGTGACATCCGCCAGAGGCTTTGGGCCAACAGATGTTTTTTGTGCGAAAGCGTAGTGCTAACGTAGCGGCAGCAACAAGATGTTGGTCACTCAGTCATTGCCACAGGACGTGGCGTTCTTAGACTGAGTTCCTCTATTTCAGTAGGGGTTTGTACCCGTTGAAAAGGAACCAAAACCGTATTCATCTCACCACCTGTAGAGGTGGAGTCTTCTGTATCTGCCGCTATGCTTTCGATACAAAACTATTTGCTGAATGAAGATAAATTATCTCCTACAATCCACCATGCTACATACTGTTCTATCAAGTGAAAACAGTATCAACAGGATATTGATTACACATGTGATTTCACAGGATGCCAGTTCCACTACTCAAATAGCAAAAAATTTTATTTCCCTGAGTATTGTGGTGCGCGTTTTTCTTGAAAGGCAAGCAAGCCCTCTAATCGATCTTCTGTAGGGATCAGAGCACTATATGCGAGCGATTCGATTTTTAAGCCACTCGTTAAGTCCACCTCAACCCCTTGATTCATCGCTATTTTTGCCTGAATTAAGGAGAGCGGAGCATTTTTAGCCATTTCAAGTGCAAGCTGTATTGCCTTAGCATGTACCTCATGACCCTCATAAACGTACTCCACAATGCCATAGTCTTTAGCTTCCTCAGCACTTAATCGGCGCGCTGTATAGATTAATTCCTTTGCTTTTCCTATACCAATTAAACGCGGAAGACGCTGCGTGCCACCTGCTCCTGGAATAATGCCAAGAGATGTCTCAGTAAGTCCTACTTTTGTATGTTTAGCAGCAATACGTAAATCGCATGCTAATGCTAACTCAAGACCTCCGCCAAATGCCACACCATTTAATACAGCAATGACAGGTTGAGCAAGTGCTTCTACTTTTGTTACAGTCGCACCAATTAACTGAACAATCTGCTTAACCTGTTGATCAGACATACCCTTACGTTCTTTTAAATCGGCACCTGCACAAAAAGCCTTTTCCCCAGCACCTGTTAATAGCACTACTCGTACTGCTGAATCTCCGCTTATGTGATCCAGTGTTGCACCTAACTCTTTTAGTAGTTGGACAGACATAGCATTTGCAGCGTCAGGTCTTGTCAGTGTTATTAGCCCGATGTTACCTTCTACTATTTCAAAACGAACGAGTTGCGTCATTATTGATTCGCACTCCTTTCATTACGGACAATTGCCATTTGTTTAGATGCAACCGTCTTTCCAAGTTTCTCTTCTATAAAAAGTGCCGCCTCTAGCACTTTATTCATCTCTACACCTGTTTTAATACCCATTCCATCCAATAAATACAATAAATCTTCCGTGGCCACATTACCTGAAGCCCCCTTGGCGTATGGACATCCCCCCAGCCCGCCAAGTGCACTATCAAATTTTGTTATGCCCATTTCTAAGGATTTTAGGATGTTAGCGAGTGCTGTCCCTCGTGTATCATGAAAATGCATAGCAAAATGCTCTACAGGGTACCTTTTTAGTAATTCATTTAATAAGCTCTCTACCTGAGTCGGTACACCAACGCCAATCGTGTCACCAAGTGAAATTTCATCGATACCCATTTCTAATAGTTTTTCAGTCACTCTCAAAACCTTTTCTGGTTGTATGTAACCTTCATATGGGCAGCCAATCACTGTTGAAATATATCCTCGCACATTTTTATGAGCTGCCTTGGCCCCAGTAGCTACTTCCTCTAATATTGGAAATGTGTCGTGAATTGTTTTATTAATATTGCTCTGATTATGGCTTTCACTTGCTGACATAAAAACGCTCACTTCATCTACTTCTGCCTGTAATGCCCGTTCTAAGCCACGTATATTCGGTACGAGTGCAGCATAGGTAATATTTTTTTGTCGTTTAATGGTCTGAAGCACTTCTACCGCATCTGCTAATTGCGGTATCCATTTTGGATGCACAAAGGATGTGACCTCTATATAGTTCAAACCTGTATGGCTAAGTAAATTCACTAGCTGTACCTTGTCAGCAGTTGAAAGATGTGTCTTCTCATTTTGCAAGCCATCACGAGGACCTACTTCCTTTATCGTTACATGTGTTGGTAGTTGCATCAAGAAGCCCCCTCTTATTCAATTTCTAAAATATCATCATCAACATTAATGAAATCCCCTTCATTGGCAATGATTTTTGTCACCACACCATCCTCTTCTGCCGCAATAGGAATCTCCATTTTCATGGACTCTAAAATCGCTACATCTTGACCTGCTGTCACTTTCTCTCCTTCTGCCACCACGATTTTCCATACTGTTCCCGCCATGCTTGCTTTTACTGTTGCCATTGTTCATCACTCCTAATTTTAAGTAGAGCATTCGCACTTGCAAATGCATGCGAATGCTTTGAATATTTTATTTCTTATTTTGACTGTGCTAATTGCGGTAAATAATATTCATCGACAAATTTAGTCGTTGTATTGCCTTTTAAAAATTGCTCATGCGTAACTGTTTTCAAGAGCATTGGTATATTTGTTTGAATTCCTTCTACTTTATAAGCTTGAAGTGCTTGAATAAGTCTTTCACATGCAATTGCGCGTGTATTTCCCCATACAATTAGCTTGCTTATCATTGGATCATAGAAAGGTGTTACTGTTGAATCTGCCTCTACACCACATTCATGTCTAATACCCTCACCCTCAGGTAACTCTAGTGCTGTGATAATACCTGGCGAAGGGAAAAATGTGGCAGGATTTTCAGCATATATGCGCACTTCAATTGCATGTCCTTCTTTACGAATGCTCTCCCGCGTAAACGTTAATGGCTGTTTTGCTGCGATCTTTAATTGCTCCTCCACCAAATCTAGCTTTGTAATTTCCTCTGTTACGGGATGCTCTACCTGTAGACGTGTATTCATCTCTAAAAAGTAAAATTGTTGATTTACATCTACCAGATATTCAATCGTACCAGCATTCACATACCCAATATGCTTTGCTGCCTTGACGGACGCTTCTAGCATGCGTTCTCTCGTTTCAGCTGAAATGAAGGGAGATGGTGCTTCCTCCACTACTTTTTGATTTCTCCTCTGGATGGAACACTCACGTTCAAAGAGTGGTACAACATTGCCATGTTGGTCTGCAATTATTTGAACCTCAACATGATGCGGATTCGCAATAAATCGCTCCATATACATTGTCCCGTCTCCGAAAAATGACTGTGCTCGCTTTTGATTTCCCTCAAATGCCTTTGCCAGCTCCTCAGAATTTTCAACAAGCTGCATGCCGATACCGCCACCACCAGCAGAAGCTTTTAACATAACCGGATAGCCAAGACGGGCAGCAATTGCGATTGCCTCTTCTACATTTGCTACGGGTGTTTCTACACCTTCTACAATTGGTACACCCGCTGCCTTCATCGTTTTTCGTGCCTCTAATTTACTTCCCATCGAGGCAATAACATCTGCACTCGGTCCAATAAATATAAGGCCAGCCTCTGTACAACGCTGCGCAAAATCAGCGTTCTCTGATAATAAGCCATAGCCTGGATGAACAGCATCTGCACTACTTTCCTGTGCAATTTCGAGAATGCGGTCAATATTTAAATAGCTTTGTGCAACAGGCGGTTTTCCTACACAATACGCTTCATCAGCATCTTTAACATGTAGGCTACCAGCATCTGCCTCTGAATACACCGCAACTGTTTGAATATTTAGTCGCTTACAAGTTCTTATAATCCGCCTAGCGATCTCCCCACGGTTGGCAATTAAAACCTTCTTAAACATAACACCGCCCCTTCCTACATTACTGTCGCAACAAAATCCTCACGTAATTTATACTTTTGAACCTTTCCTGATGCAGTCATCGGATAATGATCAATAAAGAAAATATGCCGTGGAATTTTATGTCTAGAAATTTTATCTCTGCAGAAATCTCGAATCTCTTCCTCTGTTGCTTGTTCTCCCTCTCTCAGAATAATCCAAGCAGCCGCTTCCTCCCCATAAACAGGATCAGGAACGCCCGCAACCTGTACATCAGAAATTTTTGAATGCTTGTATAGGAACTCTTCAATTTCTCTCGGATATAAATTTTCGCCACCACGAATAATCATATCCTTTAAACGACCTGTTACCCGAATATAGCCAGCTTCATCCATCGTTGCTAAATCTCCGGTATGCAGCCAGCCTTGCTGATCGATGGCAAGATCCGTTTCTTCTGGATTTTTATAATACCCCTTCATCACATGATAGCCTCTTGTGCAAAGCTCACCTTGCTCAAGCGGTGCAGCTACTTCATCTGTACCAGGAATGACAATTTTAACTTCTAGATTCGGTAATGCACGACCAACTGTTTCTACCTTTAATGCTAGTTGGTCATCTGTTCTTGTTTGTGTAATTACAGGAGATGATTCTGTTTGCCCATAGCAGATGGTAATATCCTTCATTCCCATCTTTTCGATAACAGCCTTCATCACCTCAATAGGACAGTTAGAGCCAGCCATGACACCCGTTCGCAATGTGGATAGATCAAACGACTCAAAATTAGGTAAATTGAGCTCACTAATAAACATTGTTGGTACACCATGCAACGCTGTGCATTTTTCTTTCTCAACTGTACTCAGTACCTCAGCAGGTGAAAATTCCTGTACTGGCACCATCGTCCCACCGCTAGTTGTGATAGCCAATGTTCCAATGACACATCCAAAGCAATGGAAGAACGGTACAGGAATACATAAACGATCCTTAGAAGTTAATCGCATGCATTCGGCAATATTTATAGCATTATTCACTAGGTTGTAATGCGTCAACATTACACCCTTTGGAAAGCCTGTTGTACCAGAAGTATATTGAATATTAATGACATCATCGTAATGAAGTGATTGCTGTCTTTGATCTAATTGCTCCTCTGTTACTTGCTCAGCGGCAGCTAAAACATCAGACCAATTAAGTACTCCAGGATATTTCGTCTCACCGATTAAAATAACATTTTTCAATAAAGGCAATCGCTTGGCTTGTAAATTACCTGGTTCACAATGCTCAAGCTCTGGACATAACTCTTGTAGTGTATTGATAAAAGAATGGTCTCGATAATTTTCAATTAAAAAAATTGTTTTTGCATCGGATTGCTTTAATAAATATTCCAACTCACTTGCACGATAATTTGTATTTACTGTGACGATCGGGGCGCCCATTTTACCTGTACCAAATTGTAACTGTACCCATTCTGGAACATTCGTTGTCCATACTGCGATATGTTCGCCCTTTTCTATACCGAGAGCCATTAGCCCTCTTGCAACTAAACGACTTTGACGATTTAACTGATCATAGGTCATTCGTAAATCCCTATCTGCATACACTAATGCTTCGTGCTGTGGATACTTTTCAGATTGTTCATCTAGCAATTGACCAATAGTTTGATACACAAGTTCTGCCATGAAAATCCTCCTTTATGCTATTTAACTTCTTTCAGCTACAGAAGTCTCCCACCTCTATAGGTGGTGAGATGAATGCGGTTTTAAGTTACTTTTCAGCAGGTGTTCAAACATCTGCTGAAATAAGTTAAAGCCTCCGGCGGATGTCACAGAATCGAAAAAGAGTTCTTTGTGCAAAAACAAAGCCGATTCAGGACGGCAATTATGCCGAGGCATAATTGATTATGATTAACAACCAATTAAACGAGAAATAACGAGACGTTGAATTTCTGATGTTCCCTCACCTATTTCCATTAACTTAATGTCACGCAGATGACGCTCTACGTCGTATTCTTTCATATAGCCTGAACCGCCATGAATTTGAATTGCCTGATTACAAGTACGGAAGCCCATTTCAGAAGCAAATAATTTTGCCATTGCAGCTTCCTTTCCGAATGGTTTCTTTTGATCCTTAAGCCATGCCGCCTTATGTACTAACGTACGCGCAAGCTCTATTTCCATTGCCATATCAGCTAGTTTAAACTGGATAGCCTGTAGCTTTGATATTGGTGCACCAAATTGCTCACGTTCTTTAGCGAATTTTAATGCCTTTTCATAAGCAGCCTGTGCAATTCCTACCGACAAGGCAGCAATTGAAATCCGTCCACCATCTAGCGTATTTAAAAATTGACTAAATCCGCGTTTTTCATCCCCTAAAAGATTAGCTCTTGGGACACGAACATTCTGCAAAACAATCTCACATGTATTTGAGCCACGAACACCCATTTTGTCGTAATTGCAATTTATTGTTACACCCGGAGTATTCGTTGGAACAATAATAGATGAAATAATTTTTTTACCATTTTCTCGCTTGCCTGTTACAGCTGTCACAATAATTTGACGTGCATAGCCTGCATTTGTAATCCAGCATTTTTCACCATTAATGACGTAATCATCACCATCAATAACAGCTGTTGTTCGCGTTCCACCAGCATCTGAACCTGCATTAGGCTCTGTTAAACCGAATGATCCTAATGTCTCGCCTTTTGCTAACGGAACAAGCCATTCTTGCTTTTGTTCCTCTGTGCCGAAATTATAGATTGGTGAAGCCCCTAAGCTAACTGCCGCTGCATAGCTTAATCCAGTACCTCCACACGCACGCCCAATTTCTTCCACCGCTAAAGCGTAAGACACTGTATCCCCGCCTGAACCACCGTATTCTTCAGGAAATGGAATACCCAATAAGCCTAGCTCCGCCATTTTTTTAAAGCTCTCTATTCTCATTGTCGATGTCTCATCAACCTCACGAGCATACGGTTTAATTTCTTTTTCAGCAAAATCACGCACCATGTCTCGAATCATCTCTTGCTCTTTCGTTAATTCAAAGTTCATCCCTAGTCCCCCTAATTTCTAATTTGCCATAGCAGATTTTGCTCAGATGACAGTTGCATGCACTAATCAATTTCGCCCTGGCGTAATTGCGTCTGGATTTTGAATTGTATGAGCACATTTCAAAATCCGTGACATCCGCCAGAGGCATTAGGCCAACGTGATGTTAGTCACTCAGTCATGTGTTGCTTTCGCACAGATAAATTGCCACAGGACGTGACGTTCTTAGATTGAGTTCCTCTATTTCAATAGGTGTTTGGAACCCATTGTAAAGGAACCGCATCCTATTCATCTCACCACCTTCAGAGGCGGGAATCTTGTACTGAGCGAAGATAAATACCGACTAGTCGGTTTGTTTGAACGATTAATAAAACCAGTGATGTTACTGGCTACCCCTTTACCATAAATTGAGTTGCTTCCTCCATTGCTTGTTCCGTCACAATCGCACGCAATACCATGTCTGTGAAGACTTCTGTAATCTCCTCCATTGTCAATGGACCTGTCTGTTTATACCATTTATATGTCCAGTTAATCATGCCAACAATAGCCATTGTGACAATTGTACACGGCAATTCCGTACGAAAATCATTGGTTTGTTGGCCCTCTCCTATAACTTTTTGTAAGATATCCCGATATTGATCTCTTTTTTTATGAATAATTTCACTATATTCCTCCGGTAGTGAACGGCTTTCCTCATAAAAAACAGTAATATGTGCTTGATACATATCAAATACTTGTGTCAGTGTTTGCAGCATTGCACATAAGCGTGTAATCGGTGTATCGTACTTGTCATAGGCATCCTGTGACTGTTTAATAACATACGAAATAAATACATCGTGAATTTCATATAACAATTCATCTTTCGATTTAAAATTATGATAAAATCCACCCTTTGATGCCCCAATATATTCGACAATGCGATCAACAGTTACATTGTGATAGCCATCTTGCTGAAACAGCACGACTGAAGCGTCTACAATTCTTTGTTTTAACGTTTTCTTTACCATAGGCATCTATCATCCTTCATCTAGCTCTTTACTCTATTACTCCTTATAATTAGAAAAAAATTTAGACTAGCTTGGCCTCAGAAAGTCATGTTGATTAAATGCATTTTTCCTAATTATCAATATCGCCTTGGCGTTATTGCGTCCGGATTTTGAATTGTGCCCAGGTCTGCATGAGGCAGGTCAGTTAGCCGTTTTCGCAGGATGCGAAGATTTTAGGCTAACCTCCTTTTATTCATTCCTTTGAAAATCCGTGACATCCGCCGATTATCTTCATTCAGTAGGTGTTTGGACACCCACTGAAAAGGAACCAAAATCGCATTCATCTCACCACCTGTAGAGGTGGGAGTCTTCTGCTGAATGAAGATAAAAATACTATGACAACTTTAATATAGCATTCATAAAAAAAGGTGTCTAGCAACAATATAGATTTTATTTTAAATTACGAGAATTTATGATACATTAAGCAGAAATTTAAAATCGTTAAATACATACTTACTGTATGATTGCTCTCTAGCTTTCATCACTGTTTTCATAAAAAAACTCCCTAATGCCAGTACAATGACAAAAGGGAATAGAGAACAGCAACTTTATTAATTACGCTCCAGCGTAATTGCAACTGCATTTTTTCGATCTTGCTTCAAGATCCGTTTATACGCCAGTTGAATAGGAAAAAAACGGATTCCTCTCACCGTCTAGTGAGGAAGTATTCTTTACCTGATGCTTCGCTTTCAGTACAAAAACATCTAATGAATCACGATCAGTCTTTCGGTTTTCGTAGCCATGACATCATAACAGCTATAATTAAAGCAAAGCCTAAATAGCCCATTGTAGAATATACCTTACCAACCAACGTCGTAAACCCAACTAAGCTTGCAGCAAAGCCTAGTAAACCAATGATCACAATACCTAGTTTAAAATATTTATGTTCAGGTGCTATGAAACGCACTGCAAATGCGTAAAACATGCCAACAGCTGTATTGTACATCATACCTAATAAAGCAATGGACATTAATACCCCTACTACAGGATGTATTTGCTTGGCAAGCTCTAATGTCGGCATTGCTACCCCACCAACTACATCCATTTTAACGAACATAGCAATATTAATTAATATTATTAAGGCACCTAGCATTAATCCGCCTAGCAAACCGCCAATACCGGCAACTTTGCGTTCTTTTACAGTCCCTCCCATAACAATTAACATCGCTGCACCAGCCGCAATATTATAAGATACATAAAGTAAAGCACCCATTAACCAATTTGAAGCTGCAGACGTTTGCTCTTTTGCTAAAGCATTTTGCTCTGCAATCGTTAAGTCCATCGTGAAAATGGAGTAAATTAATATAATAAAAATGATCCCCATTAAATATGGTGTCACTAGAGCTATTATATTGATAATATTTTTAACGTTTAACAGTAATGTTAAAATCGTAATACCTACCATAAAGATACTTCCAACCATTGGGTTAATGTCAAACATTTGCTGAAAGGTTGATCCTGATCCAGCAAACATAACAACAGCAACGCCAAATAAGAAAAACGTAATAACAATATCTAAAATAACCCCAATATAACGCCCACCAATGTGATAAATAACTTCTTTATGAGATGTCGTTTGTAGATCAGTCCCTAATTGTGCCAAGCTCATACCCAAAAATGCAAAGGCCACGGTTGCAACAATTCCTCCTATGATACCGTACAAGCCAAAGCTCGTGAAATATTGCATAATTTCTTGACCTGATGCAAAGCCAGCTCCAACAATTAATCCTACAAATGCGCCTCCAATTTGCCAGCTCTTTTTCATAGAACACCTACTATCCTTGTCCAATTATTGATATGTTTTTTTTGCCACTGTAAATGATTCAATCGTTTCTCTATTAATCTCATAGCCAATCCCTGGCTGCTGTGGCACTTCAATATAACCATCCTTCACGACAACTTCAGGATCTATGATGTCTTTTTCCCAATAGCGATTTGAGCCAGCTGTATCACCTGGTAAAACGAAATTGGATAGTGTTGTTAATGCGACGTTGTGAGCACGACCAATGCCAGATTCTAACATACCACCACACCAAACTGGAATGCTTTTAGCCTCACAATAATCGTGAATTTTCTTTGCCTCTGTCAAGCCGCCTACACGACCAATTTTAATATTAATAATTTTTGTACTACCCAATTCTATAGCCTTACGGGCATCCTCTAATGAATGAATACTTTCATCCAAACAAATGGGTGTATCGATTAATTTTTGTAATGTGGCATGATCAATAATGTCATCTGATGCTAAAGGCTGTTCAATCATTGTTAAATGAAATGCATCGAGTTGCTTGAGCGTTGCAGCATCCTCAAGGTTATAGGCTGAATTTGCATCAGCCATAAACGCTACATCAGGAAACGTTTCACGTAATGTACGCATTACTTCTATGTCCCAGCCTGGCTTAATTTTAATTTTCATGCGCTTATAGCCTTCTTGTACATAACCATCCACTAGCGCTACTAAATCATCAATTGAACTCTGGATGCCAATACTGATTCCTACTTCAATTTTGTCTTTTTGGCCCCCTAGTGCTGCTGCCAATGATTGCTTCGTCTGCTGTGCATAAATATCCCAAATCGCCCCTTCAATCGTTGATTTCGCCATATTATTTTTGCGGATAGGCTTAAATAATTCATTTACTTCATCTGGATGCTGAATGTCTTTATTCAATAGAAGAGGTACGAGGAAATCTTCTAACATATGCCAGTTTGTTTGCAGCGTTTCTTCATTGTACCAAGGAGAGTGGAAGGCAACAGATTCTCCCCAGCCAATGATTCCAGATTCATCTTTCGCCTCTAGCACTAAAAAGTCTTTATCATGAAATGTACCAAAGCTAGTTGTAAATGGTGCTTTTAATTTCATTTTGAGTTGTCGAATTGTAATTTCTGTAATTTTCATTATTTTTCTCCTTCTAGCGATAAAGCTACTTTTTTTACCAGCACATATTCATTGTATTTTTCTTGCTGCTGTAATTTCACAACAGCATATCCATGTGCAAATAGCTGCTGTAAAATATGTCTTGTTTTAAAACGCCAATCTAATGCTAAATCGGGATTTTTTACTTTCAATGCTTGAAAATCCTTTGGTACAGGCAACACATAAAAGTCTTTATTATATTTCAAATTTTCAGTTATTTTTAAACACGGAAATCCTTGCTCATTTAGGCTACAGCTTGCCACAGGGACTGGATTTGTCACTTCAATTTCGATATCCTGCATCACATAGTCAGATGTTAAATGCCAGCTTACCTCAAAACGATCGGAGGGTAGCCCTTTATTTAAACCATCCTGCATTTCACCATAGCAATTTTCGATATATGTGCTACAAATCCCCTTTAATTTTGACAGATTTAAATAGGCATTACGTGTTTCTAAAGGATCAAAGGTCCACACCATTAAATCATAGCCTCGCTCAATCGCAATCAATCGCTGAGCATGCTTTAATTTTTCACCTATCCCCTGTGAACGATAGTTTTTATCAATCCCCAACATGTGGGAGCATAAAAAGCTTTTTCCCTCCCGAAATCCTGAAAACCCATAGCTAAATCCAACTAAATGCTCTCCATCATAAGCACCAACAACAATTCCTCCATTCTTCACTGCTGTTAAAGTTTGATGGAGGGGTATGGGCGGCATCTCCCATACCTCATATTCTAGTTGTTGAACATTCTCCAATTGATCGATTGTTTTTATTTCTTTTATATCAATCATGGCTCTCTCTTCTTTCTCTCTTGTATCCCATATTCATTGGGTAGTAAAGCTGCTAAAGCGCACGTAAAATGGCTCTTGTAATAATATTTACACCAGTAAGAAGTCTATCTTGATTAAAAGTCATTTTGGGATGATGAAGCCCTGGTGTTACACCACAGCCTAAACCAAGCATTGTAGCTTTTAGAAGTGGCCGCTCAAACGTATAAAAATGAAAATCCTCTCCTCCAGGTGTCACAACAGGTGGAGCACAAGCTTTTTCACCAACCACATCAATAATTGCGGCGTTCATATGCTGAAGTGCCTCATCTTGAACTAATGCAGCAACTATATGTGCATCAACCTTTACGTCAATTTTTGCGCCATACATTGCCTCTACAGATGTCCTTACTCGTTCTACTCCCTCTGTAATAACTTGCATTACCTCATTCGTTTGGGCTCGGGCATCAATGCTAAAGGTTGCTTTTCCTGGAATAATATTTGTGGAAGAGCCTCCTGCATTAAATTGCGTCATTTTGACAGAAGCTGAGACATTGGGGTCTGTCCAAATTTTTTGTAAACCCTCTACAATTGCTGCGCCAACCTCAATAGCATTTATCCCTAGCTCTGGACGTGCACCATGCGCCTCCTCCCCGATAATTGTTCCCGTAAAGAGTTTTGCAGCACCGTGATATAATGCAGGTGCATATGTCCCATCTACTAGCTCCTTTAGCGGTCGAACATGAACACCAAATAAATATTCTAGGTTATCAATAAGACCCTTCTCGACTAATGCACGAGCACCCTGCGCCTTTTCTTCAGCAGGCTGAAATAAAATACGAACCGCCCCGGAAAGTAAATGCTCCATTTCCTTTAAAAGAAGCGCTGTCCCAATAGCCATCGTCATATGACCATCATGTCCACAAGAATGATTTGCCTTAAAGACACCATCTACCTCCTGCCAAAGCGCATCTATGTCGGTACGAAAGCCTACTTTCGGTTCTCCTTTCCCAATATCCACATAAAGTCCTGTCATATCGTCGAATAAATGAGGCTCCATCTGTGCCTCTCTTAATATAGCGGCAATATATTGTGTCGTTTCATGCTCTTGCCAGCTTATTTCTGGATGTTCATGTAGATGTGTAAATATATCAGCCAATCGCGGCTGTAGGTTTTGTAAAACTTGATTCATGTTGTTCAACTCCATCGATTTGCTAAAAAGCTATTTTGGAAATCATCATATTTTACGCGCTGATTTTCATAATAGTCATGATCATGTGCCGTCATCCCTGCAATTAATGTATTCAAGAATGATATCAGTGCAGGCATAGCATCAATTGTTGACATCTCTTGCTGTTCGTTAACAAAGGTAATCGTCGAATATTGTGTAATCGGTGCAATTTGAGCATCCGTAATGCCGATAATCTCACAATTTTTTTCTTGTATTTCTGCTGCAAATTGAATCGGTTCTTTAAAATAACGATGGAACGATAAAATGATGACAACACTTTCCTCGTCAATATCTTGTATAGCACGAATAACCTCACTCGTTTCAAAGTTTAATAGCACAACATTTGGCCTCAAAAGATTTAAAGTAAAGTGTAGCCATTGTGCAGCTAAATAGGAGGAACCATTACCAGCAATATAGATTTTCTTCTTTGTATGCAGTAGCTTTGAAGCTTTATTAAAATCTTCCTCATTAATGCCCTTTACCACCTGTAAAATATGTGATGCATCCTTCTCCATCGTTTTCTCATAAAAACGAGGGTTTTCGAAAAGTACCTGCTTTGAATGTAAATAGTTTTGCAAGCTACTTGTTTTCCCTTCATTGAATAAATGCATGGTTATTTCTCGCTGTAACTGCGCATAACCAGAAAGTCCTATCGCATAGCAAAAGCGTATGACCGTTGTTTCACTGACACCTGCTTTCTCACCAACATATGCTGCCGAATGAACACCAACTGTCTGCAAATTTTTCAGAATAAAAGTTGCTACCTTTTGTTGGCTTTTAGAAAGCTCTTGAAATTTATCTTGAATGACTTGTTGAATTGTTTGATCATCTCTCAAAGAAGTACATCCTTTTTTTATTTATTTTTGAAGTTTAAACTTCATTTTACATGTTACATAGACTATCACAATTTTTTTCGTAATTCAATATATTTTCTGAAATTTCTGTTTTTACAATTAATTTTAAGCTTAAAATTAATTATACCTCGGCATAATTGTGTCTGGAATCGGCTTTGTGCTTACACAAAGTTAAAAAGCCCTGAAACTACGAACTTTTACAGGGCTGCTCTTATTAAGTTGCTTCAACAAAATGTATTCTATAAATGAGATCCACCACTGGCATCAAGTAATTGGCCAGTTATCCAACGGCTGTCCGATGATGCTAAAAATGCTGCAATATTTGCCACATCTTCAGGCTCTCCCCATCTCTTGAAAATTGAAAGATCAGCCGCATATTTTTGCCCATCTGGATGTTGCAAAGTTTCAGCATTCATCTCTGTGTTAATAATCCCAGGCTGAATGGCATTGACGGTAATATGACGGCTACCCAATTGCTTAGCTAAAAGACGAGTCAATGTGTCAATGGCTCCTTTAGACATACTATAGGCGAATACACTTGGTGATGCTACACGGGTTACAAAGGAAGAGATATTAATAATACTTCCCCCATCTTTTAAGCGTGGTAAAGCTTGCTTCGTAACAAAAAGTGGTGCCTTGACGTTTATTTTCATAACCTCTTCAAAGGATTCTTCTGTTGTCTCCTCTAAAGTGACAATTTGCCCAATTCCGGCATTGTTAACTAGAATATCAATTTGATTACTGCCGGAATGCTCTAAAACACGATTATCTAACTTCGTAAATAAATCATGAATACCCTCAAGTGTACTTAAATCTGCACCAATGGCACAGGCCCTTCCACCAACTTGCTCAATCTGACGAACAACTGCTCCCGCTTCCATTTGCCCTTTTCCATAATGCACTGCTACAAATGCACCCTCTTGAGCCAAACGCAATGCAATACTACGTCCTATTCCTCGACTCGCTCCAGTCACAAGAGCAATTTTGCCAACTAATTTACCCATACACTCATCTCCCAGTTTAAAATAGTAGTAGAGGTTTACAATTTTTAAATTGGCTTCATTTTGATGGTCCTCTAGTACAGACAGAATCTTAACACGGAACAATGTTTAAAATGTTGCTCTCTTATTTTTCAAAGGTGTGAAATGAGGAAATAGAAAAAGCAGCAGTTTAACACAAACTGCTGCTTTCATGTTGTTGAAATACTATTATGTCAATGAAATCAAGGTGACAAATTAAATAGTATAGCCCTTTTTCAAAACGAGG
>NZ_JBYTBB010000055.1:0-37579 GCF_058788755.1 Lysinibacillus sp. FW301-JW8 | reverse complement strand
CTGTTGATACTCAAGCATCATACAAGAGGGCTTTTTTTATTTCAAGTCCCCGAAAACGTTTCTAACAGGAATGCTCCCTTCAAATAAATATACCTCCTAATCATAACAATCCTAAAATGTTAAATCCATAACAAATTATATGTAATATTTAGTGGGAATCGTATATTTGTACTAGGATAATTTCTTTAAGTAAGGCTTTTATGATGGTTTTTTGAGCGGATACTGAAAAAATTGCAAAAAAAATCCTTGGAAATATTGGTATACTAGTTTTGAAGATTCATTTTTAAAAATTTCTAGATTAAGGGGGGATTGTCATGTTACTAGTTGTTATTCTATGTGTAATGTTGTGCATTTATTTCATGGAAAAAAATTATCGCAAAAGTACCTATTATCGGCTGACTAAAAATCATATTTTAACAGTTAAATGGAATAAAGGAAGACATGGTGAGTACTTAACTTCAAAAATAATTGAGAAGCATGCATCGAAAAGCCATAGGCAATTAGTCAATGTATATATTCCGAAAAGAAATTCGGATGAGTTAACAGAAATTGACCTGCTTTATATAGATAGAACTGGTTTATATGTGTTGGAATCAAAAAATTATAGTGGTTGGATTTTTGGAAATGAGGCACATCAGCAATGGACGCAAACAATGCCGAATAAGAAAAAAATATCAATTTCGCCTTGGCGTAATTGAGTCCGGATTTTGAATTGTGCTCGCACAATTCATTCCTTTGAAAATCCGTGACATCCGCCGGAGGCTTTATCTTCATTTGCTGAATGAAGATAAATTTTTTAATCCAATCCGTCAAAATGCTATACATACCCGAGCTATTCAAAATTTTTTAAAGCTGCCAAACAATGCCATCCATTCAGTTATTGTTTTTGGTGAAAGCTGTACATTGAAAAAAGTGGAGCTGACTTCCACTAATGTACATGTTATAAAACGAGAGGAGTTAAAACGTTTTATCCAAGCACGTCAAAAGTCTGCTAGTCCAATTTTCTCTAAAGGCGATATTCAAGCCATTTACAATCAGTTGCTACCACAAATGCAAATTTCCAAGGCAATGAAGAAAAAACATATTCGCATGATTCAGCAAAGATATGGAAAATCCTAAACGAAAAGGATATTAAAAAGGAGCGATAATATGCCAATATACAATAAATTGGTTCGCGATTTAATACCAGATTTAATAGAAGCCAGTGGCAAAAAATGTGAAATAAGAATATTAGAACAAGAAGAATATTTGGAAGAAATCAAAAGGAAAATGCAAGAGGAGGCTTTAGAGTTTAAGGAATCAGACTCACGAAAAGAGGCACTAGAAGAGCTTGCAGATATTTTGGAGTTAGTTTACGCAGCTATACATAAGTTTGGTGTTTCCAATGAGCAATTGGAGCAAATTCGTGCTCAGAAGAAAGAACAACGCGGAGGGTTTTCCAAAGGGATATATTTGATGGAAGTAGAGGAGTAGGTGAAAGAAACGTGTCACATGATTTAAGGATCGGTGAAATAAAGGAGAAATATATTACAGAGCATGAAATTTGGCAACATCTTAATCATTTTTATTATCGTTCAACTGTAGCAACTTCCTATAAATATGTGTTTTTTAAAGCATTACTTGAAAATCTATATAATGTGGATGATGAACTAACACTAAGCTATGACCAAATTTTTTATTCATTCACCAATATTTATTGGAATTTGGTCATCCATCATCAATTAACACAGTCCCCTAATAAAAATAAACCAGCTCGAGCTCAAACCATTTTGCAAAAGTATGTAAATGACTATAGTATTCCATCCGAATGGCAATTTGATCAACTTGCGGATTCTTTACAGTTGAAAATTGTCCATGATGTTAAACGTGACTGCAAGCAAAATGTGATTGGTGCATTTTATGGCGATACAGCAGGTGTATTCTATGCATTTGATATTAAACGTGCACAATTTCGTTTTAATCGTCCTGTTTATGAGTTTATGAAAAAATATCAGCGTGTTCTTATGAATTTAACAAATTATCATTTGGTAAAATATTTAGAGAAAGTGAATGTAGCAACAAGTACAATGGCTTTGCTAACCAAGATAGAAGTGATTTCAAAGCGTAGTTCATTAGAAACCTTTTACAAGGTGCTTTCACAATTTGAACAAAATCGATGTTTCTACTGTCAATGTGATTTATCATCTAGTCGCCGAAAAACACATGTCGACCATTTTATCCCATGGAGCTTTGTCCAAAATGATAATCTATGGAACTTAGTATTAGCCTGCAATGATTGTAATTTACAAAAGAGTGATAAAATTGCCACTCGCTTATATTTAGAAACAATGCTTATAAGAAATGATCATTTATCCTCCAGCATAAACGAATCTCTTTACTTTCGTACATATGAAAATACTAAACTTGTAGAATTATATGATTACTCAATAATGAATGGATACACAACCTTATGGGAACCAAAGAGGTTATAAGGTAAAGGTAGATATAATAATTTGGAATGTTTGCTGCTCCCTTTTTGAGATATAATTTTAATGACAAATTAAATTATGGAGGAATGTATATGGCAGATATTAAATATGAAATCATTGAAACACTCGCTGTTTTATCAGAGGGGAATAAGGGCTGGAAGAAGGAATTAAATCTAATTAGCTGGAATGGTAGGGAAGCCAAATTTGATATTCGAGATTGGTCAGAGGATCATACGAAAATGGGAAAAGGTGTTACGCTTTCACCCGCTGAAATGAAGATCTTAGCAGAGACACTTTCGAAATTATCAACTTCAAAAATATAAACGAAGGAGCCGTTTTGTGCGGCTCCTTTTAACCATTTTTTAACGTACTTGAAGCTGATCTTCTACTAATTTAGTTAGTTGGTTAATAGCTAATTTGTCTGCATAGACCTTTATCTTCTCAGAAATAATATAAGAGGCAACTTTCTGCATTTTTTTGTTAGAAAAAAGGATGTTATTTTTATTTTTAATTAGTTGCCAATCTTTTTTATTGCGCTCTAGATGAATACTTGTATCTGTTGGAGAGGAGCAAACAATAGCCTTATCTTTCGTTGGCAGAACCTTTGATAATTTTGCCTTGTTCTTTGGTTCTACATATTGGAATGTTACTTGTGTACGTTTACGTTCTGCATCTAGCGTATTGACTAATTGTAAGCCTTCCGGTGTTTTTAATGTATAAGTTGGCGCTGTAACACAAATGGTAGATGGAAAAACATCGATAACTTGCCGTAATTGCTGTATGGATGGCGCTGATTTAAGATTTATTTTTTGGTTATTTTTAATATCTCGACGTTTTACGCGATTTTTCCGAAGCTGAGACATGATGGATGCACTTTCTGAGCCACTAGTGGCAAAGCTTTCAATAATATGTAGTAGATCTTGTTGGAATTCATCGCAAAATTGTAGTTCCCTTGCTTCGTTTTTCATGGCATCATCATAGGATTGGAGCTCATCCTTTAGTTGATGGACAAGCTGGAAGATTGTTTGAAGATTTTGTTGACTATTCAATATAGAAATTCACCTCCATAAAATACTTTATTTTAGATCTTCTAAAATAATGAGGGTTTTGAAAGCATTGATATGAAGCAAATTGATAGGGGTTAGCTATAAATTAGCCCCAATAGCCTTTAAACTCTCACTAAATACAGATACAGTTTGGGCCTCCATCTCTTTTAAAATGTGGCCATAAACTGTATAGATCAGCTCAGGAGTATTTCCTAATCGTTCGGCAATCTCCTTAACAGGGATACCATTATTCTTTAGGTTTGTAGCATATGTATGCCGCACCGCTTCGACAGATGAGGAAAAGAAAGTATTACATGAACTTATTATATGACATCCAAGAAATTTCATCCAGATGCGCCTTAGGATGATGGCAGTAAAATGAAGCTCCTCAGCAATTTAAAAGAGCAATGGGGGCTGTGAAAATGATAGTGCTTAGTTGATGAGTCTAGTCATATTCATTTAGAGTTATAAAAATACAGCCAAACTACACCGTTAGCTCAATAAACAGACGTAGAAGATTCTTCACGCCTGTTTTGTTTACTATTTATTTTACTAATTGCTCATCCCCATATTCATCCACTATATAAGCTTGAGACTTCGCAGCTTCTTCGATTTCTTTAAATGCCCAATGTGTCGTTTTCACATCCGCAAAGCTTGGTATTGTGACACCTTGCAATGGACCACGCTCAAACATATGATTCATCATCACAACAGCTTGTGCTCTTGTTAGATGGGCATCTGGTGCAAAGCTACCATCTTGACGACCATTGATAATACCCGCAATACGATTTGCTTCAATAATCCACTGTGCCCAGTGTCCTTTTGTATCGTTGAAGGTAATCTCTACATTTTCTTCAATGTTAAATTGCTTAAAGTTTGCGATTACTGTTGCCATTTGTGCACATGTATATTTTCCTCTGCTCGGAAATTACCATTCGCATCCCCATTCATTATGCCTTGTTCTTTCACAAAGGCAATACATAATAATGAAATAATAGGTATGGTTAGAACGGATACAAGTACTACTATGACGTATTTGGCACACTACGCAATCCCAAACTACTTTGAAGAAGGAAAGGCTAGAAAGAAGGAGTAGTAAGAATATACAAGACGTAGTTACGAGGAAAGTTTCAAGCGTACCTTCAGTCATTATTCAGGCAATGTCGCATTAGTAGTTACTTCACCGCTACACAAAGTAACTACACAGTTTATGAAAGGTAAGTTAAACATGAAATATATTGTGATATATCCAATAAACTCGTCTAGGGATGATGCAGCAAAATGAAGTTCCTCACACCTCCTAATATATAGTTCATTCAATGTTGAATATTGCTTATGCCATTTGATTACTACAACTATAAAGAAAAATCGCATCCTAATTAAAATTTAAATTCATATTTTCTGGTTCAATAGCTAATCATCAATTCCTTCAAAAATTACTAAAAAATGAAATGGGAAATTAAATAACCTTCTGTTAGTATTAAAGGAAGGGAGGAATAATATGAGAATAATTACTTTTATTACTACAGTATTGTTAGCGTTTGTATTAATGCCTATAGGAAACATTCATGCGGCTTTGATTCAATTTAGTGATGTTTCTGAGAAGCATAGTAACTATGAGGATATAATGTATTTGTTAGAGAGGGGAATCGTAGCGCCTACGAAAACATATGGCGTGAATGATATTGTAACGCGTGAGGAAGTTGCGGTTATGGTCGCAAAAGCAGTCGGACTTAGCGGTACTCAAAGACCTACAAAATTCAACGATGTCCCTGAACATAGTCCAAATAGCGGTTATATCCAATCTGCAGTTGAACAAGGGATTATTAAGGGCTATGAAGATGGCACATTTAAGCCAAACGTAAAAGTTACTCGTGGTCATATGGCTACTTTCATCGCACGTGCCTTTAATTTACCAAGCGGCAAAGAGACTTTTAAAGATGTTCCTAAAAATAGCACAGCATATGAAGCGGTCCAACAACTAATTGCAGCAGGAATAACAAATGGCTATGAGGACGGGACATTTAGACCTTTGAACAATTTAACTAGAGGTCATATTTCAGCATTTTTAGCACGCGCACATAAATATGAAAATGCTAATAAAGAGAAGAAATCTGTTGAAGAGCCAATAATCACCAAAAAGCCATACAAAATAGATTTAGATTATTTAACAGATGAAGAAAAAGAATTGGCAACATTAATCAATGTATACCGAGAATCATTAGGACTGAAACCATTCACAATTTCAAGGTCACTAACTACAGTAGCGAGGGCACATGTAATCGATTCTAATAATTATTCTCCTTCACAAGGGGTGGATCAGCGGGGAATTAAATGTAACTTACATAGCTGGTCTACCAATGGTTCTTGGTCACCGGTTTGTTACACAAGCGACCACCAGTATGCAAAACAAATGTGGGATAAACCACGGGAATTAACGTCTTACAATGGAAATGGCTTCGAAATTTCAGCTAGTTCTATTGGTATAAGTCCTTCAAAGGCGCTTGACATGTGGAAAAATTCTACGGGACATAACGATGTCATTATCGGTGCTGAAAGTTGGTCCACGTTAACAGTAATGGGTGTAGGGATTAATGGAAACTATTCACATGTGTGGTTTGGAAAAGAACCTGATTATGCTTTGCCAATAGAGTGATTAAATTATTCTCTACACACATTAGTTATCTTTCTGAAGAAGCCCAGGTACTCAATTTATTTGAGCCTGGGCTTCTTTCTAAGCAGCTTCCGTTAATTCTTCTTATTCAATAAATGTTTTTCTTCCTGGATTTATTTTATTGATACGAATATTGATTTTACTAATTGAATCCTCTGTTAATGGAACTTTTCCCTCAGACTCTAACTTTTTCCATACCTTTACGTTCTTCCTATAAAGCAATTCGGACAATCGATAAACATCTGCGTTTAATTTTAGACCTTCTTTGTAGGTCTCTTTTATTTCTGCAGACATTTGTTTTATTATTTCTTCTCGTATTTCTTCTATCGAAACTTTGCCACTAATTCCACTAATGGTAGCATCAACTACTAAATTAAATTCAAACTTCACATGATTTTTGTTTACAATAGGTTTCACTTCGACCTTTAGTTTGTCAATAGTGGAGGTTAAATATTCTTCATTTTTTAATTTAAACGTAATTTCACCACGATTTGTCTCAGTATGAGACCATTGATAACCTCTTGCTGATTTATTTAATATGGTCCCCTTGAATCCATCTTTTGAAAGTATGCCTATACCTGAAAAAAGCGTATTTTCTGTTAATTCTTCTGACGTTTCCCAATTTTTATTCATTGAAATATAAGGAAGGGTAACCTCATGATTTGGTTCATTCAATCCAATTATGATATCTCTTAAATTTCTGGGCAAGATAAATGTTTCGTCTTTCATCGGATTTATGGGGTTACTTAATTTTGATACAGCATGCGAACCTTCTAATAGTGGCGTTGTGAGCAATATTTCATTCATAGAATCTTTTGTACAATAGATCCAAATTTGGTACCGCGTATCCCTATAGCGAATAAATGTATCAATCGCTGGAATACTCCGTTCGTCCTTTAAAGCACTTTCGGAGAAGACCATATATCTCATCAGCCCCCAAAAAATCTTTTGGTCACTTGAGTCATATAATTTATATATCGCCTCGTCAACTGTCCTTCCTTTCGCGTAACCCACTTCAGCTGCTACAATACTAGGATTTGGCTGTTCTGATTTCGCCACCCTGTCAAAATTGATAAATTGTACATACACTTCATACTGATTATCCTTAAAGTCAACACCGACAGCGTTAATATAATACATTCTTTGAGGTTCATCAGCATCCCAACAACCTGATAACAAAAATGAACTAATTATAATTACGAAAAGGGGAAAGAGATATTTTTTCATGTTTATCCTCCCAAAGCTAAGTGAATAAGATAATTGCAAAGAATATTAAGAACCGTCAAAATGTAAGAAGTAGGTTTTGTTCGTTGTAATTTACCTAACGTTGTTTAGTATAGACTTATGAGTAAGGATTTAAAAAAATTTTTTTCACTTCTAATTCTAAAGTGCCAAATAGATTAAAATGTTTTGATATAGAAGAGAGAGCTGTATTTGTAGGAGCATATAACAAGTCTTTGGAGCGTTTGAGTAAAATCATCATATATTAGAAGAAACTCTTTATAAAGAGCGTCCAGTACCTTTCTATAATTGGTTAATGAGCGAGATGAACCTTTTGGAGGATAATATAGATAGTAGATGAATTATGTTAAGGTAAGACACTCTAATTTTGTTGAGTCTTTTACATTAATGTACTTTCATTGTTAGATTATTAGATTACTGTATATAATACTAATAAATTATGTTTTAAAAAAAGAAGTTGAGTAGGAGGATAATAATAATGGAAGATGAGAAAATACCAAAAGTCGGGGTTGGAGCAGTTATACTAGATGAAAATAACCGGATTTTACTTGTATTACGTAAGAAATCGCCTGAATCAGGCTATTGGAGTTTACCTGGTGGCAAAGTCGATTATATGGAAACAATAGAAAATGCCGTAATACGTGAGATTAAGGAAGAGCTCGGAGTTGACATCAAAATTGAACGATTAGTATGTGTTACAAATCATATTGTTAAGTCGGAAGATGTTCATTATGTTGCTCCTACTTTCATCGCTCATATTACTAAGGGGAATGTACAAAATAAAGAGCCTCATGCTTTAGAAAAAGTACAATGGTTCCCAATAAATGATATACCAGAGAACATTACGATTACAACAGACTATGCTCTTAAACAGTTGAAATGGAAAAGGAATTATTAGTCATTAATCGTATTACTGCGATAAAAACTACTAAGTTATATTACCTAAACAAATAGTGTTAAAAACAAACGTCCAGGACTCATTAAAAGGTGAGTGCCTGGTTTTTTAGTTTCTGCCTCAAATGGTAGATTTTCATCAAAAATGGTAACAATTGGTTAATATCCGAATTGCTTTCAATAGTGCAAAGTGAACCATCGTTAGATAATTGGCTGGAATGGGAAAACTTATCTAAATAAATTTTAAATGAGGTATTATTAAACTAAACCAGCAGTAAAGTTAAAGAAGAAAAATTAATATCAACTGTTAATAACAGGTGTGAATCTTATAATAAGTAGTGTTGTTAGCAAATAAAAAGAGGTGTTTTCATGAAGTTAGATGAGTTTACAATTGGAGACGTGTTCGAAACTAAATCATACAAATTAACAAAAGAGAATATTATGAAGTTTGCAGATGAATTTGACCCGCAATATATGCATTTAGATGAGGAAAAAGCAAATCAGGGAAGATTTAATGGAATCATTGCTTCTGGAATACATACACTAGCTATTTCATTTAAGTTATGGGTCGAAGAAGGTAGATATGGTGAGGATATTATTGCTGGAACAAAAATGAATAATATTAAATTTATAAAACCAGTGTATCCTGATGATGAATTACACATCATTGTTGAGGTTCTTGATAAGAAATCTACAAAGAATAAAACGGGTCTCCTTACGGTATTGTTATCTACTTTCAATGATAAGGAAGAAAAAGTTTTTGAGGGTGACTTAACCGTATTGATAAAGCGATGAAGGTTATTTTAAAAAGTAATCTTTTTCAACTAGCAGAGGGCTTTAGTTGAAAAAAGACCACGCTGTGATAGAATAAATGGAAATATTTATCCAAATGAAAGAATTGAAGTATTATTAAACAAAGCAGTTTAGTTTAAGTAAGAGTGTTATAATTTTAAAATCAAAATAGAGTAGGAGATGCGGTATATGTCTGATTGCTGTACAACAGATACAACAGATACAAAAGAACTAGTTTCTGAAAAAAGTGATTCTAAGTTTTGTCCATCTTGTAAAGTAAAAGGTAATAAGGTAAAAATAATTACATTAAAATCAATGTTAAAACCATCAGTACTAGATTCTTTGAATTCCGATTTAGTTCATTTTTTTGCGCTTCAGAGGATTGTGGTGTTGTTTACTTTGATACAGATAAAAAGACTTTCTCAACATCAGTAATTAAAGTTCCTGTTTATCAAAAAGATGATTCTCTTACTGTACCTATCTGCTATTGTTTTGAATGGACAAGAGATAAAATTAACAAATATGTGGAAGATGGACTTTCTTCAAAGCCATTGGAACACATTCGTCAAAATGTAAAAGAAAATAGATGTGGTTGTGATGTAAATAATCCTCAGGGTAGATGCTGTATGGGGAATGTTACAAAATATATAAAAAGCCTTTAAATTTCAAACACACTTTTTTCACTAACTGAAGCTTTAGCTGAATAAACTAAAAAGACCATTCCGTGATGGGGCTGGTCTTAAAGTTAGTTTCATTAGAAAAAGAGGCGACTTCGGGCGACCAAGAAATTAAATAAATACAGATTTCTTTGGATTTAAGTGTAGCCCATTGGAAAGTACGTGGACTAAATGGGCTACAATACACACTTTTGGATATAAAAAGCCTTGCTTTGCTTAGAGTCTGAATTTGAATACTACTCTATTTTGCAGGATGAATGTTAACTAAACGCTATAATGCAAGTGGAATGTTCCAGTGCTATTTGGCTTGTTAGAATGAATGCGGATTTTTAGTGATGTCTGTGAAAAAGTATTTGTCTTAATAGTCGTTGATAACTTCTGTCCCTGAAGTACTGCTTTAAAACTTTTATGTTCAGGATAATTCGTATCTATATACACATCAAAGACTGAGCCATCTGGTGCTCCATCTATCCAACCATCTGCACTGATATTTACTGGACAATATTTTGAATACTCAAATGTCCAGTCTCCGTTCCCATTAAATGAAATATTTTCCTCTATATCTCCACTTATACCTTCTTGAGGAACAGGCGTTAAGTCTACTGTATTTTCATTATCTGATAGTTCAGCATACTTTAACGCTGTTTCGCCTAATTTTTTCAAATACTCTTTATACTCCATAAAATACACCTCTTCCTTTTATTGTGAAATTATTTCCTATATATTGTATGTTAAGGCACAATAATCTAATATTCAACGTTATTATACATTTTTAAACGTTAAGTATTCTTAACGTAAGAATAAAGCCTTTAATATGAAATTTGCCATTTCTATAGGTTTATTACATACCTAAATGAAAGTATCAAACGGCTAGTGATTTGTATTTTAACAATGTAAAATATGTTTAAGAGTCATCTTCTGTCGATTCAAACGGATTATATGAAGAGGCTCAAATTTCGAGTTAGTTTTAAATATGATGAATGGAGGATACATAGTGGATAATTTTTTTAATCAAATTTCAACTTTTTTAAAAATATCATTACCTCAAGAAGTAATGAATGCTTTCGACAATCCAATCTACATGAAGCGCAAGAATGATTTTTTAATACGTTTATTATCCTTTGAAGAAGCAACAGAAATGTATTTATTCCTTAATGAAGATATTAATAGTTCAGAAGTTTTCCCATTATGGACAGATGATGATTCCAATTATGTTGGTGTTTACATGTTTGGGTCACTAACAGGCAAAGTTTGCTTTATAAACCATGAGGAAATAGACTTGTCCCCAGTATATCCTAATGTACAAACGTTCATAAAAATCCTATTAGAAAATCCTGAAAGTGATTGGTATGAACTTCCGAAATATTACCCCATGTCCAAAGCGCATACTGATGAACTGCTATTAAGGCAGGATGTACAAGCCATTATAGAATTGAAAAACCTTCTTAAAAACCCTGAATTAGATGAAGAAAAAAGAACTCAATATTTGTTTTCAATTATGGCTTTAACTCCTTACACACAATTACATGAAATAATCCCCCTGTTGGAAGACACGGATATGTGGGTACAAGAGAGAGCTGCTGAAATTCTAGGTTTCCATAGATACTTGCCCGCTAGAGAAAAATTAAATTGGGTTAAAGAACACGGGCAATATAACGGGAAAATGGCAGCTGAAATAGCGTTAAGAAGGATAAGAATGGAATTAAAGGGCTAAAACAAAAAGAAGCAAACCTATTAGATATTTGTTTTTTATTAATCTCTACATATTGCTACTGTTGCTATTTAAATGATAACTAATCATTAAAAAAAGAGCCTATATCGATAATTTCCAGGTATCCAGGCTCTTAATTTCAATGATAAGTTGTTGTTAGATATTAACACTATATGAAGTATTAAATTATTCTTTTATATAAATTTCGCAATATCTTTTAAAGCTAGGCGAGATGAGCCATAAGCTGGTGCAGCTGCTTTGCCAATAGCGATTAAAACAATTGGAACTAGATGATCTGCTAATTCAAAGTGTTTTGCAAAAGCTTCCTTATTGAAGCCTCCCATTGTAACGGTATCGTAGCCCATGTCTTTAGCTAAAAGCATGATTTGCATAGAAATTAAGCCTGCATCGAAGGTTGCTATATTTTTTAGAATTTCTTTAGGCAGATTTGGGTAGAGCTTTAACGAATTTTCGATCATACTATTTTTTGTTGCCTCATCCATATAGCCCTGCTCGAAGTTTTTCGTGTAAACTTCCTCAACATTTTTGTACATTTCCATATCACCTAATACAGCAATAATAGCGGAGGCAGTTTCTACTTGCTCCTGGTTATTAGCAATCTGGCGTAATTCTTTTTTTACAGTTGGATCTTGAATCACTAAAAAGCGCCATGGTTGTAAATTACTTGATGATGGGGCTGTTGTTGCCTCCACAAGTAATTCCTCTAACTCTGCTTGTGGGATTTTGAAATTGACCTCATATTTGCGTACCGATTTTCGCTCATGCATTACTTTATTTAAATAACTTTTTGTTATCGTCATTGTTTAAAAAAACCCCTTTTTCCTATGATGAAATTTACTATACGATAGTTTTTTAAAAAATCCAAGTAAGTTGCTCGAATTAGAGTGTTTTAATTTGCGTATTATTTATCAATAGAAATCATAGTAGAATTTGATTACTTACCCATCATAATGGTATACCTCTCATATCTATGTAAAAAGTTACAAAAAAAACATATTTGTCATAGTCTACTCGTTTTATACTAGAGATAACTATAGAACTAAAATAATATGAATGGGTGAAGGTAAATGAAAAAACTATTGGGTAATTTAAGACTTTTTGCGAAAATTGGTATACTTATTCCCATCATCACAATATTTCTAGGTGGCATGTCCTTCTTAAGTTATTTAAAAGCGTCGAATGAACTTGGAAGCTCGATTGAAAATGAGATGTCATTATTAGCTGATGATGTTTCTAATTCTGTTGAAAATAAATTACATGGACATAATCAGCTTATCTATAGTGCTAAATCTGCGATAGAAACTGCAGATAATATGATGTCAAGAGAACAATTTACACGTTTTGTTGAGCAATTACTACCATTAAATAAAGAAACCTATGGAATGGGGCTTTGGCTTGAAAAGGATGCTGTCAATGGAGAAATCTTTGGACCATATGCCTATAAAGATGGAGAAAAAATTGTCTTTACAGATGTTTATCAAGATCCAGCTTATGCCTTCCATCAACAGGAGTGGTACAAAAATAGCTTGCAATCCAGTGACATTATACATACAGAGCCTTTTTTTGATGAAGCTTTAGGAGAGATGTTTATTACTTTTGGTATTCAAGTACTAAAGGGGCAAACTCCGATTGGCGTTATCACAGGTGATTATGTTCTTGAATCTATCCAATCCATTGTATCTGAGGTGAAAATACGAGAAAGTGGTTATGCATTTATCATTGATGATAATGGAACATTTTTAACACATCCTGATGTGAAAAAGGTAAATCAAGAAACGGTTCAGAACTATTTAAAAATACCTATCGAACAGTTTGCAGGAGATAATAAGCTGATTCAAACAGCAGTTGATGGAAAAGAATACACATTGCAATATAAACAAATACAAGGAATGCCTTGGAAGCTTATTTTAATTGTTCCGACAACTGAGCTATATAGTGAAGTACAAGCAATGCTATATCAACAAATTATTGTTAGTATTATTCTTATCTGTGTAATATCCGTAATTATTTATTTAATTGCACGTTATATTCGTCAGGAAGTACGTACAATAAATAGCCATTTAGGCAATCTTGCTACAGGTGATTTAACCCAAAGAATGTCGACCAATACAAAGGATGAATTTGGAGAGATGGCACAGTATTATAATGATTCAGTAGATGCATTAGGAACAATGATGAAGCAAATCGTAGCTGAAACAGAAACAGTTGCTTCCACTGCTGAAGAGCTAACAGCTAGTGTTCAAGAGGTTAATAAATCCGTCACAGAGGTAGCTGTCTCTATGCAATACGTGGCAGAGAATACAAGCAAGCAACAGATAGTTAGTGATCAACTAACTTCAGTCACATCCGCTTTAGGTGAGGATATGCATTTTGCTGTTAATGCCTTAGACAGTGCCGTTCAGCAATCTACAGCAACCTCTCAGATTGCAACTGGAGGCTCCAAGCAAATTCGTGCCTTTGTAAATGAAATCGCTGAGCTACATACACAGGTAGAAAATAGTGCAAATCTGATAAGTAGCTTAAAAAACCAATCCGTCCAAATCGAAAAGATGAGCGAACTTATTTCATCCATAACAGATCAAACAAATCTATTATCCTTAAATGCAGCGATTGAAGCAGCACGTGCAGGAGAAGCGGGAAAAGGCTTTGCAGTAGTTGCAGGGGAAGTAAAGGCATTGGCAACACAAACAAGCCATGCTTCACAAGATATTGCCACTGTTGTTCGGACAATTCAAGAGCAAATCAATGAGGCTGTTTCTATGATGGAACAAAGCCGTAAAATTGCTCACCATGGCATTGATTCTGTACAGCAGGCTGGAAGCACCTTTGAAACAATCAGCAGTGCGATTGAAGACTTAAAACAAACGATCGAAAAGACGAGTATCAATACATCAAATGCCTATGAAAAGCTACATGACATGACTTCGAAGGTTCAAGAAATTAGTCAGCAAGCAATGGCAACTAATGACCATACATTAAATGTGTCAGCCATCACAGAGGAGCAGGCTTCTACGATGAATGAAATGGCAGTAGCCTCTGAGCAATTAGCACATCTGGCGCAGGATCTTCAGGAGGAAACAGGTGAATTTACTATATAGTACATTGAAAAGACCATTGTCTAATTATTAGGACGATGGTCTTTTCAGCTATTGAACGAGTATAGCATAATGTGTCTTAAGAATCTTGCTATAGCAATGGTTTCTAACGTTTTCGTTATTGATTAGCCCCAGTTTTAGCCCCACTAGCCTGTAAAGTTTGACTAAAGAGTGATACAGATTCAGCCTCTAATTCCTTTAGAACATGACCATAAACATCCATTATCATTTTGGGTGTATTGCCTAATCTCTCTGCAATAACTTTCACATTGAGTCCACGATTTAATAAGATGGTACAATGTGTATGCCTTAAACCATGTATTGTTGTTTTTGGCAGTCCACTCCTATCTAAAATTTTATTGAATGCATAAATAGGACTTGTTGGAGCAATCGGAGCTGCAGCGTGTTCGAATATAAACACAAACGTATCGTCTTTTGATAAATCGTCTTGCAGTTTCCGACCATTTTTAAATAATGCTTTTTTACACCATTTTAAATAAGTCTCTAGTTGCTTCATAACCATTTCATCTACTAGAATGGTTCTATAGCTATTTGTTGTTTTGGGCGTGTGGATACCGATAACATCTTGGCTCAAAATTGGAGTTCATTTTCGGGAATGCAACAGGTAATAAAAACCATATAGAACGTTCACTTGTTATGGAATTGCAGCTAAATAGCATTGGCATTTTTGACGATGCAAAAGGCAAGAAACTTATGCTTGATAATTTATCGAATGCTTTCGATGATCCGTCAAGTTTTCGAGAGACACAAGAGAATGGACGAGTAGTCAGAACGTCTGTCCTAACAGGTCCAAATGGTGAATTGATAGTTGAATCTGAGTGGGATAAAGAGAAATTAATATCGGTTAAGCTTGGTGAAGATGTTGAGGAGGAGCCAGGAGAAGAGGAACCAGAAGAGGGTTCGGGTAAAATTCCAGGTATGCCTCCTATCGTTCAATCTCGAATAAATATAAGTAATGAAGGATGGAATCATGTACTAGATAGACATTTTTCAGAAAAGAATGCTTCACAGTTTACCATTTCTCAAGACGAACTTCGTTCATTGTTAACAAGTGAGGAAATAGTAAAATCACCAATTATAAGAAGTATTGAAAGTGCAAATGGACCTAGATATGTCAGAGAAGTCACCTTGGACAAACCAATTGGACTAGATAAATTTGATGATTTTAAACCTACTTCTACAATGACAATATTGGTTGATAGTCATGGGAATTTAGTGACAGCAACTCCAGGGGTAATAAAATAGATAGTACAGGGAGTGAAAAACGTGAAACTAATAGGTAGTAAAACGGAACAAGATATAAGAAAACAACTTGTAAAATCTAATGAATTACTTTTCAAGAGTGAAGAAAATAAAAGATTACTTGAAGTGATAAGAAGTATATATCCGGAAATGAAAGCAGCTTATATTATTGATTGGATACCTGAGCAAGGTGAGGATATTTATAAGTTATTGATTAATGATAACATTATCTTGGTAATTGAATTAGATCGATTTAATGTAGAAATTGAACCGATTGTTGAATCTAAAAGTATTCCTCAATATTTACAAGGTTTGAGTAAATATAATCAAATTAAACTAGGAGTTGCCCTTGATTTAGCTAAAAAAAGTTTAAAATAGTGTGGAAAGTTAATAGCCAGGGCATTGATTGTCAAGGCTACTAGCAACAAGAAACGAAAGGACCACTCTTATGGGTGGTCTTTTATTGTGTAAAGTATTTTTAACTAAGTTTCATTCCCTGATTAGTTCATATATTATTCAGGAATCGCTGTACATTACGATTCAGCAATGACGTGTAAAACACTTAAGATCAGGTTCAACATTTTATGGGAACTTAATCTTCTTTTGTATAATTTATTAAAAATTTTACAGTTTTGTGAACAATATTATTTGATATAAAAGATAGATTTGAAAGAAATATCAAGTATTTTGTTTTGAAATCAAAAAAATTGTAACTTTAGTATTGGAGAAAATTGAAGTAACGCCAAAAAATGGTGGTAAATATGGCGTAAATTGGCGTGAATTATTGATTGAAAAGTAATTTTTAACAATGATAGGATAAGTGTACCTCGAGGTAAGAAACTGCTATGGCAATAGTGTAAAAATTTTATTTTAAGGAGATTAACAAATTATGAAAAGTAAGATTTCACTGAGAAAATTAGTATCATTTCTTCTAATTTTTTCACTTATTTTCCCTATTACAATTAGTCCAATAACTGATGCAAGTGCAACAGAAGGATATAGTGATGATGTGAATGAAAATCAAGGAACTCTTAATGAAATTAAAGTAGTTGATGATGGTGTTTACATAGGAGATTCTTTCTATTCCAAAGAAGAATTTGAAATCCTTTTAGACCAAGCGGTATTTATTGAAAATGAGAATCCAAGTGGAATATCTACATTTGCAATAACTAGTGCAATTGCAGGTACATGGTGGATACCGGGTGTTGGTGAAATTGTAATTACTGCTGCAGGTGTTATTCTAATAGGTGGCGCTGTAATAAAAGCAGGTACATGGATTTATAATACAATAGAAGCTTATTTTGCTGAAAGGGCTTATAATGAACACAAGAAAAATGGAACTAAAACAGAAGATCACAGTGTTTCTGGTAGTGGATTACCAATTACAGGGAATCCTTTGAGTAGTAAAGATAGAACGGCAGATGGTAGTTGGAACGGAAAAGTTGTTCAAAGAAGATACTACGACAAAAATGGGAATGCTGATATGGATATTGACTACACAGATCATGGAAATCCAAAGCAACACCCTAAAGTACCACATAGACATGACTGGAATGGTAATTCAAGAGGTCCAGGCTATTAAAAAGGAGTTAATTTATGACTGAGAAAGAATATTTAGAATTCAAAAATCTTATATCAATGGGTGATGAACTTAATTTTTATTATAAAAATGATGAATATTGGATAAGTCATAATCAAGGAAAATCTTTTCTATCAAGAACAAGAGATTCTTATACCCAAGAGTTTTGTGGGCATGAAGAGCTTTTTGAAAATGCGACAATAGAGGGTAATAAAATCTCAGAACTATATCCAGAATTTAGACCACTTAAATAAAAATTTAATCTATATTGGAAAAGAACAAGTTAAACACGCTTGGTCTTTTCTTTTATTAACAAAGACCACTCCAAAATAAGTGGCAATCAAAAAGATTATCAAAACACTTACTTCGGTAGGTGTTTTTTATTTATCACTAAAAAAAGTAATTGAGACTACTAAATTGGTAGTCTTCTTTATTATTAAGCATACATAAGGGAGGGAGGTATCTTATTGTTTAAAGATGTTTCAAAACCTCAATTGGTACTATCTTTTTTAATGGTTTTTATAGGTTTTTCACAAGCATTTAACAACTGGGGAGAAAAGAGAGATTTATCTTTATTCTTTTTAATTTCTAGTAGTGTATTTTTACTTCTTTCTATTATTGGTCTGATTGTTTATAGGAAACGGCAAATAACTAAAGACTGAAGAGCTTCAAAGGGGTTCTGTACAATGCGTGGGTAATAACGAAAAAAAGATTGAAGCAATTAGCCCCAATCTTTTTTACTCACACATTCCTGTACACACGCTCGCCTAGTTTTTATTAGCCCCAATCAGCCCCAAAACCATACTTTTAATGCTGTATCATGCAAATTACTCTATCTGTTAAAAAGATACTTAAACCTTGATACATAAGGTTTTATAGCTTGTTTCATGTATCACTTTGCAACCTGAAAATAATAGAACGAGTATTATCTAAATTTAAATGCTTCAAAATCTATTTTTATATCGTTATTATGTGATTTCAATTGCTTAGTAAAATGCTTAACCATTTTGTCAGGACCACATAGATAGACTTGGGTATTTGCTGGTACATGATAATTTTCAAATGACAGCCTGTCCATTTGGGTAGAATCAATAAAATTTACTTTAAACTGTTGATTAGTTAATGCATACGTTTGTAAGAAATCTTTATAGATAGCATTGTCTTCCCCTTGGTAAGTGTAAAATAATTCAATAGTACGATCAATAGGCTGTGACTGCAAATAAGGTAAAAAAGGAGTAATACCTATGCCACCTGCAATCCAAATTTGTGATTGGGGACCTTTTTCGAAATTTAATTGCCCATACGGTCCATTAAGAGCAACAGCCGTATTTATTTTTATAGAGTGATAAACTTGGTGTGTGAAATCTCCAAGTACCTTTATGGTAACGAAAATTTTTTCACCGTCTCCGCCAGAAATTGAAAAGGGGTGTGGTGCCTTTTCTAGTCCATCTTGAAAAAATTTTATAAAAACAAATTGACCATATTGATAGGGGATTTTTTTATCAAGCGTTATCTCGAGCTCAATTGCATTCAAGCCCATTTGTTGTATTCCTGTAATTTTACCTGTGTATTTAAAAAACATATCCTGATACATTGTTAGCATATATAATGCCGACATAAATCCTATAGTCGTCATAATGGCAGTGAAAATGCCTAAGGGTGTAGGTTGAAGTAAATCGTATTTACTGGAAAAATATGCATGATATATTCCGAAAGTATAGGGAATGAGCATGAATCGATGAATAATCCGCCAGTGTTCATATTTTAGGAATTTTGCAAGAAAGGCTATTAAAATAAGAGCAATAAAGCCATATTGACCAAGCTCTCCTAGCTCTTTTGAAAATTCACTAAGAGAAGTCTCAAATTTTTTATCCATTTCTGGAACCATCTCTTGTAGCTGTCCGTGTAAAATCACTAATGCTAGTGAAATAATAGCGACATATTTATGATAACGATAGACATTTTCTAGACCATGAAACCATCTATCTAAAATCTTCATTCTAGTTGATAATAAAAAAACAAGAAAGAATCCTGTAATTGCCAGGCCTCCAATCATGTGACTAAGCTTATCCAAAGAATGAAGTGGTTCTACAGGTGTAGCAAAAAACCAAAGTAAAGCGCTGGCTCCCATAATGAGTATAATAAATATAATACCTCTAATTGATTTCATAAATAACCTCCAATCCTTATTTTTATCGAAAATCATCCTATATATACAATAAGTTCCTGAAACGGTTCTGAAAAAGAAGTTCTTGGAACACTTACAGTTTTATTTCTTTCCAACCTGAAATAAAAGGGGAGTGTACGTTCGGAATATACGTTCCCTTTTTGGGGAAGATGTGTTAAATTAAGGAGGACATATTATAAAAGACATGAGAGGGGAGTCCTATGCAAGGGAATACTCATATTGTTGGGGGCATTACTGCTAGCCTAGCCTTTGCACAAATTTCGAATGATAATCCGCTCATTTTAGTAGGGGCAGGTATTATCGGTGCATTACTTCCAGATATATGCCATAGCGGCAGCAAAATCGGGAGAAAGTTTCCCATTATTTCAAAAATGGTTAATAAGTTGTTTGGACATCGTTCCTTTACACATAGTTTACTTTTTTTAATTTTAATGGTGATGGTGCTACATACTTTAGTTCCTTTTAAAGCGATTTCAGAAGGGATTTTATTAGGAATGGCAAGTCATATTTTTCTGGATATGGGGACAAAAAAGGGTGTTAAATTGTTTTTCCCAGTATCTATTTCTGTCCGTTTCCCACTAACAACCAAAACAGGCAGTAAAGTTGAAAAAATAGTATTTATGTTGTTAACGATGCTTTCTGTGTATTTTAGTTATGAAATTATTCTAAAATTTATAGGTACTATCTAAGTAAACACATGGATATGAAAATGCTCCTATTTATTAAACATCTGTTTAATAATGGGGGCATATATTAATTTATCATCTTCGTCTGTTTATTTGAGAGGATTTTGTTTCAAGATAAAGTTGTTTAAAGGGTTGGTTGCATTATTCCAATCACGGACCATTTAATGGAGTACAGGGTAGGAATATTTTGTGGGGAAGTCGAAGTTGTTTTATCGAATAGCAACTACGGTATCAAATATTTGAAACTATTTGAACATGATGGCATTCACGAAATAAGGTTCGCGAATATTCCAATAGTAAAGGGTTAATGAAGTGTTGTGCATGTTATATGACATACCAGAAAACCCAATTTCATATTTTTCTATACTGTGACAAGGTGTTTATTGTTTGGAAGGAATTTGTAACTTTTTAATAGAATAATTATTGAAGATAATCAGATAATAAATTTTACACATAAGGAGATAAGACTATGGCAAAAAACAAATTACTAAGAATGGACAATGTCGGCATCGTTGTAGAATCCCTTGATGACGCAATCTCTTTCTTTGAGGAGATTGGTTTGAACCTCGAAGGGCGAGCCACTGTCGAAGGTGAATGGGCTGGTCGCGTAACCGGATTGGGTTCTCAGTGCGTAGAAATTGCTATGATGGTTACTCCAGATGGTCACAGCCGACTTGAACTTTCGCGATTTCTCACCCCACCTACAATATCAGATCACCGGACAGCTCCTGTAAACACCCTCGGTTATCTACGCGTCATGTTTGCCGTTGAAGACATTGACGAAATGGTATCCAGACTCACTAATCATGGTGCTCAGCTCGTTGGCGAAGTGGTTCAGTACGAGGACTCGTATCGGCTCTGTTACATTCGTGGAATTGAAGGACTTCTAATCGGTCTGGCAGAACAACTCGGTAACAAATAAGTAAGTGACGTTTTAAGCCTTTACTGAAATCTACATTACCGAAGTAAAATATTTGAAGAAAATACTTATTCAATAAAAGTGCGCATTGCATAAAATTAGGTTTTAAACGACTTTATTTTTACACCGTCCACATTTGTGGACGGTATAATGCGTTATTTAGCTTCAAAATTAAACAACATTATTGTCATTACTCAGATTTTTCTCCAAACCTTAAGTTAAGATAGCTGCTTTAGTCAGCCTGTACCTCTTCTACCGTTTTTTCGACTTCTGCTCGTGTCATTTTTTCGCGACCATCCTTCATCGCCTTCAAAGTTTTATGAGCAAGTGCTAGTGGTAAACGACAGAATAAAAGTACTGTGCGTTTGTTGATATCCTTCATATAAAGATCAGCTTTCGCAAGGTTTTCCTCTGCGTATGCAAATAATTCCTCACGTGTCCAGCCATCAGGAACGAAGCTTACCCCACGCTCATCCATATCTTCATGCTGATTACGTAAAATATTCACAGCTTGGAGACCACGTCCGTAGCCAATTGCTAAATCGCGATCTGTTTGAATGTCTGCACCCCACGCCCAAAGCTCAGACAACATTGTGCCAACAAGCCCTGCCACGTAGTATGTATAATCATCTAAATCCTCACGCGTGTGCACTTGCCAGTTTGCTTTTGCCCATTTGGCCATCCCAAAAGACATCTCACTCGTTGATGCTTGGACAATTTTTCGTGAGCCTTCAGGGCAGAAAGTAAGCCAGTCTGCTAAACGAAGAGATACTTCAGGTAGTTGATCTGCATATGGTGCTAATAATGCTTCGTATGCCTCGGCATCAAATGTTTCCTTTAATAATTCACTTGTTCCCGTTAGTAAATCAAATTTTACATCATTTGAAAGCATTTCATGGTCTTCAATTTCATCAATAGCACGCATAGCTAAATAGGCGGCTGCCACTGACATTTTCAAATCGTTTTTTAAAAAAGTAATCGGTATATAAAAAGTGCGGCTAGTTTCCTTTAAAACCTGCATCGCTTCTTTATAAAGTGTCTTTTGATCTTTCACTACAATTCCTCCGTTCACATGGTCACACATCTATAGTATATCGTATCGCAAAAGTGAGGAAAGATAAAACAGATTGTTTAATTTCTAGTCATATTCTTTGAAAACGCTTTAAAAAGATGATAAAGTTTAATAGTAAACTATTTAGTTCTATACCATATTTTTTCAAAATACTGGTTGGACTTTTGCGATACAAAATATGACATAGAGGGAGTTTTATTTATGGGACGCTTAGATAACAAAATTGCAATTATTACAGGTGGTGCATCAGGTATGGGTGCTGCAATGGCAAAATTGTTTGCGGAAGAAGGAGCTATAGTTATTGCGGCTGATATTAACGAAGAAAACCTAGCAAAAATTTCTGAGCTAGAGCATGTAGAGGGAATGAAGCTAGATATTTCTTCAGATGAAAACTGGGCAGAGGTAACGAAAGCAGTTTTCGACAAATATGGTCGTATTGATATTTTAATTAATAATGCTGGGATCTCATCTGAAAAAGGTCCTGATCAAATTTCCCAAGCTGACTGGACAATTATGCATAATATCAATGCTTTCGGTCCATTCTTAGGGATTAAACATACTTCCAACTATATGAAAGAAGCAGGAAAAGGTTCTATTGTTAATACATCTTCCTACACAGCAATTATTGGTGCAGGCATGAATGCTTATACAGCATCTAAAGGATCACTACGTGCATTTGCTCGTGCAGCAGCGGCTGAATTAGGAGCCTTTAATATACGTGTAAATACCGTTTTCCCAGGTGTTATCGAAACGCCAATGACAGCTAAATTATCTGAAGCAAAAGAAGCGATGGATATGCTTGTACGAGCTACACCAATGGGCAGACTTGGAAGACCAGAAGAAGTTGCTAACGCTATTTTGTTCCTTGCATCAGATGAGGCATCCTATATTACAGGTGCTGAACTAGTTATAGATGGCGGGTACTCTGCTCGTTAATAATAAATGAAAAAAGAAAGTGGAAATGTGTGTTCATTCATGCATTTTCACTTTTTTTGTTCTTTTAATAAAAAAATGATAAAGTAATAAAAATGCTTTCGCAATAAAGGTGAAAAATAGAAGTATTTTGATATTTTTCGTGTTTTTTTCATGAAAGTTTGCTAAGTTATTGCACAATCATTTCAACAGCGTTAAAGTTTAGAAAGGGCAAATAAACAATTACGTGGGACAAGAATGGTAACTGTAATTTTTGCTGACAGTATTATATAGAAGATACGTCGGGATTTTGACACAATAACTCCTTGCAAAATCCATGACAACAGTGGGGGCATGAACTTTATTCAGCAGGCATTTAAACGCATCCTGAATAAAAGCAAAATCTAGTATATATCTCACCCGTTTAAATAGAGATTGTACTGAATAAAGTTAAAGGAGAATGGTATGCCAAAGGCTATAGGTATTGATGCAGGTGGCACATTGACAAAAGTTGCTTATTTAGATGAGCACAATGAGCTTGTTTTATCAACTTTTCCGTCAAATGATTTGCTGGCTGTAAAGGATTGGATTATTAATCATCCAGATATTGAGGATATTGGTGTTACAGGAGGACGTACGGAGCAATTACTGGAAGTCATAAAGGCAATGAAATCAATCCATTATATAGTAGAATTTGAAGCTACATTGAAGGGTGTTCGATTTTTGCTACATAAAGAAGGCTATTTCTTTGAGCGTAGTATGATCACGAATATTGGTACTGGTACTTCAATTCATTATATGGAAGGCAATACGCATATTCGTGTTGGGGGAACAGGAATAGGCGGTGGAACACTAATTGGATTGTCAGCGCTTACAACGGGTATTACAGATTACAATGAAATAAGAGAAATGGGTTCTAATGGTAATAGGGAGTCTATTGATTTGCTTGTCAAAGACATCTATCAAGGGATGGATACGCCTATTGATGGACATTTAACAGCTAGTAATTTTGGGAAGGTCGGTATTACAAAATTTGTCAATCATCCAGCAGAAGATATTATTGCTACTGTACAAGGACTTGTAGGAGAGGTGATTACAACACTTAGTATTCAATATGCTGAGGAAAAAAATACGCAGCATATTGTTTATATTGGCTCTACCTTGAGCAATAACGATCATCTTGCACGTGTAATTGCCAATTATACACGTACAAAAAAGCATACACCCATTTTTATAAATGACCACGGTTTTTCTGGGGCAGTTGGAGCTTTGCTAAATATATCTGAATATACAATTGTCTAAAGGACAAATAAGAATGTACATTACTAATGATGATTGGTGATGTACATTTTTTTATTTGTTTTCTGTAGCCAAAGCAAAGCGGCAGCTACAATTACACCTAGATGAAATTGATATATATATCCCCTGCCATTGAAGTTTTCCCCAAAGCATAAATCCTTCATTCCTGAGCACATTACAGGTAGGAGGTGAATATCTGTGGGCAATAAAAACAGTAAAAAAACGATGAATGTTAGAACGCATAACCCTTTCGGTACCTACAAAAGCAAAGACCTCGATAGAAGTAATAGTAATAACAATAATCCTAACGACAACCTGAATGAAGAATTGTCAGCTGAGTTTGATGCAAAGGCTAAAAATAAAGATAATAAGACAAACCATGATAAAAATCAGCAATCCAATAAAAGGAAATAACTAAATGTGGAGGGATTAGAAATGGCAAAGAAAAATAAAACAAGCTTTAAAAAGAAAAAGAAAGAAGATGTCCATAAAAAGAATGACCGGGAAGAATACTCAGCAGAATTTAATCAGGTTATTCATAATAATCCTCAACAACCTAAACAATAATCAAAAAATGCTCCTTAAGTAATTTTGCTTTTGGAGCACTTATTTTTTGCTTTGTCTAACAGTTTATACACCAAAGGGGGAAAATAAATTGAAAAAATTTTGTCTATCAATTGGAATTTTTCTTATATTACTTACTTCGCAATTACATATTCCAACGGCTGTTTTTGCCCAACAAGAAGCTCCAGCCTATGCAAAGTGGAGTATAGTAGCGATAAAAGAGGTGAGAATTAAATATCCACTAGCTAAGATAGTGGACTATTTGTATGAGGGAAGAGAGATTCAAGGGGATACAACAATAGAAAAATTTAAGCTATGGCTGAAACAAAATGATAAGGAATTTGGGGTCTATGTAAAAATTCAATATGTTACAAAGACGAATAAGTTAGAAAACATCGAATTACAGGAAGCTGCCTCATAATGCTTAATGTTAAAGGATGCCTAGCATAAGGCATCCTTTTTACTGCCCTTATTGTTCTAATTTATGAATAAATTCACGCATTAATCCAGGTAGATCTGGCCATGCATGACCACTGACTAAATTGCCATCAGTATGAAGATTTGCATCAATATAAGTGCCTCCTGCTACCTGAACCTCTGGCTTACAGGCAATGTAAGCTGTGAGCTCACGATCTTTTAGCACCTCTGGAATGGTTGCAAAAATTTGCGCTGCGTGACAGACAGCGGCAATTGGTTTATTGGCTTCAAAGAAATGGCTTACTAGTGCTGGAACATACTCATTTAAACGAATATATTCTGGTGCTCGACCACCAGGAATAATGAGTCCGTCAAATTGTGCTGGATCAACATCAGCGAACGATGAGTGTGCCTCTAAGCCATATGCTGTACGCTCGATATATGTATCGACCCCATCCACAAAATCGTGCAATACAGTTTGTAGCTTCTTTGCTGAGGGTGCTGCAATCGTCACATCATAGCCGGCCTCTAAGCAGCGGTAATAAGGATAAAAAATTTCCAACGCCTCTACAGCATCACCTGCGATTATTAATACTTTTTTCCCCATACTTTCATCTCCTTTTATTGTGATTTACTAGCTAAATTCGACACTTTCAAAAAATTCCCTGCTGATATTTTAGAAAAGCTGAAAGAAATAGGTATTCATAAGTAATTGCAAATTGCTGAATGCATTGCATAACGTTCAAACAACCTACTTTACAATGAAAAAAATGAAGCGTATAGTATTTATTTAGCTAGGTAAATAAATTAGTATTTAAGCAATGAAGATTTCTTGCTTCTGATCTTCACTAATTGGACATTACACCTAACTTCATTGCTTTCGCTGAGTTTTGAGGAACCTTGTATATTGATACAGATAAATTACTGCCCGTTAATGAGGGATAAATGAGGAGGTCACAAATTGAATCCGATATTCCATGCCTTATTCCAAAAAAGTCGTTATTTAACGAACTGTTTAAACGAAGTACTGAAACAGCATAATTTGTATAGCTCACAGTGGACGATTTTATACTGCTTACATACTCACGGTCCAATGACATTAACGCAAATTTGGAAATATTTAAATGTTGAGGCTCCAAGTATTACAAGGGCAATTACTCGACTTGAAACGTTAGGTTGGGTACAAAGAATAGATGGTGAAGATAAGAGGGAAAAGATTGTTACTCTCTCACCTGAAGCGGAGAAGCGTTTGCCCGCTATTACAGATACTATAGTAGCGTTTGAGGAAGAAATGGTAGGATCACTTACTGTTGAAGAACAACAGCAATTTATAAGTCTATTGGAAAAAATGAAAGGTTGATTGACATGCAGCATGAGGAAAATTCAAAAATATGGACGAAGCGATTTATTAGTTTGTTTTTAACAAATATTTCAGTGTTTTTTGTTTTTTATGGGCTTGTAACAACTTTACCACTTTATGCGATTGGTGAGCTTCATCAAACTGATAAAGAGGCAGGGCTATTACTATCAGGTTTTTTATTATCAGCCATTATTGTTCGTCCCTTTTCGGGTAAATTATTAGATGTTTTTGGAAAGAAGAAGCTTTTAGTTATCTCAATTGTTGGCTATTTTCTATGTACAGTATTATATTTATTCATTCATCCATTTGGACTTTTACTTGGACTACGCTTTATTCAAGGGATTTTCTTTAGTGTTATCACAACTGCGGCTGGCTCCTTAGCTGCGGATATTGTACCCGCGAATCGTAAAGGTGCAGGACTTGGCTATTTCACTATGTCCACTAATTTAGCTGTCGTGATTGGACCATTCATCGGCTTGCTGCTTATTCAATATAGTAGTTTCAATGTATTATTTATTGTGATGAGTATTTGTATAGTAGCGGGTGGCATTTTAGCTGTAACTGTGAATATAGATGATCTACCCAAACCTGCACATCAGGGGAAATTAACCTTTAAATTGCACGATTTATTAGAACGCAAAGCACTTCCTGTAGCAGCTATTGCTAGCTTAGTAGCTTTTTCATATGCGAGTGTTTTATCGTTTTTATCCGTCTATGCTCAGCAAAAAGGACTCATGGCCATTGCCAGTTTATTTTATGCAGTTTTTGCAGCAGCAATGCTAATAACACGACCTTATACTGGTAAGCTTTATGATACAAGAGGACCGCAATTTGTCATTATTCCTGGTATAATATCCTTTGCTATTGGGCTTGTTATGCTTGCATTTGTGACGGGACCGGCATTATTTTTAAGTGCTGCTGTTTTTATAGGATTCGGCTACGGAGCAGTAACAACAAGCTTACAAGCATTAGCAGTACAATCAACAGCACTTCAACGTAGTGGTTATGCAACGGCAACATACTTTACGATGTTTGACCTTGGAATTGCCTTAGGTTCTTATATTTTAGGAATTGTAGCAGTACAAGCGGGCTATGGTGCTGTTTATTTAACTGGTGCAGGTTTATTGGTTGTTGTTTTTATTATCTATTTAGTGCGTTTAGCCAAAATAAAAACTAAACATGTAGCAGGGGATATAGGACTTTAAATAAAATTATAAGCTGAACTAATAGCAATAGTAGTTCAGCTTTTTTGTGAAAAATGTTTAAATTTAATAATTTCATCAACTGCACGATGATAGCCACCTGAATTTTGAAATGTTTTACTGTAAATTGTAGCAGCAGGTTTTGAAATGGATTTCATTTCGATAAAGTAAAAAGCCGAACTAATGGTTATATTAGTTCAGCTAGTTTGTTTATAGGCGTCCATACCCTACAAAGTACTTCTGCCAATAAGAACTATTGATATTAGCAATCGTCACACCACTATTACTTGCATTTATCATTTGATTATTACCGATATAAATACCTGCATGGGAGACGCCTGCTTTATATGTATTCGCGAAAAATACTAAATCACCAACTTTAGGTGTACTTACTTTTTGTGCTGTATTGTAAAAGCCAGCAGCTGTTTTACGAGGCGTTGAAATACCTGCATTATTATAAACATACGTGATATATCCTGAGCAATCAAAACCTGTGCTTGGTTTAGTTCCTCCAAATGTATATTTAACACCTAGTTGTTGTTTGGCGATTTGTACAAGATTTGCTGGCGAATTAGGTGTAGTAGGTTGCATCGTATTAAGGTTTAACTTTTGACCAACATAAATCGTGGAAGAAGATAAATGATTCCAGCTCATTAATGCTTGTAAAGAGACTCCCTGTTGACTAGCAATTTTCCATAAAGAATCACCAGATTTTACTGTGTATGTTGCAGCAGATGCTGTCTCTAACGATGAAAAAAGTACTGATGAGCTTAATGCCAATGCTGCTAATTTTAATCCCCATCTATACTTTCTTTTGTTTTTCATAGTATGTATCCTCCTATAACTTGAAAGCGTATTGCCTAATACATAAATGATATTAACATTAGAATATTACAATTGTATGTCAATAAAATAACATTAAGGATACAATTAAACATAATAAAACGGAGAACAGCATAATGGCTACTCTCCGTCTTTCTATTTTAAATTCTTCTTTAAAAAAGCCTTAGTTCGTTCATGTTGAGGATTGTTGAAAAACTCTTCAGGATGATTAGCTTCAATAATTTCGCCACCATCCATAAATAACACCTTGTTCGCCACTTCACGTGCAAAGCCCATCTCATGCGTGACCACAATCATTGTCATATGCTCCTCAGCTAAATCCTTCATAACCTTTAACACTTCTCCTGTAAGCTCTGGATCAAGGGCTGAGGTTGGTTCATCGAATAATAAAATTTGTGGGTTCATCATAAGTGCACGAGCAATGGCTACACGTTGTTTTTGACCACCAGAAAGATTGGCTGGAAAAGCCTTCGCTTTATCAGCAAGTCCAATTTTTTTTAATAAATCTTGACAGCGACGAGCAATTGCATCTACAGATTCATTTTTTACTAAGCTTGGTGCCATTTCAAGGTTTTGCTGAACCGTTAAATGGGGGAATAGGTTAAAGTGCTGAAAAACCATACCCATTTTTGCTGTAATTGCTTTAATTTCCTGCTGCTTTGGATATTGACCTTCTTGCACCAAGTAATCACCGTCTACACAGATACTACCTCCGTTTATTTCCTCTAAATGAATCAAACTTCGGAGCATAGTGCTTTTACCTGATCCAGACGGGCCGATTACAGCTATCACATCATTTTTATCTATAGAAAAAGTAATTCGCTTGAGTACTTCAAGCTCGCCAAAGGATTTTTTTAAGTTTGTTACTTCAATGAGCGCCATACTGTCACCTCTATTCAAATTTAAAGCGTTTTTCTAACCATTTAAACAGCACAGTTAAGACAAGTGTCATGGCTAAATAAATAGCACCAGCAATAAAGAACGGCATAATTGTAAAGTCACGATTGACAGCTGTTTGTGCGAAATGCAAAAGCTCTGGTACAGCGACTGCATATAAAAGAGCTGTATCTTTTATTAATGTGACTGATTCATTTGATAAGGCTGGTAGAGCTACTCGAAACATTTGAGGCAATATAACGCGTGTCGTAGTTTGCCATTTTGATAAACCAAGTACTTGAGCTGCTTCATATTGACCTTTATCAATGGCCAGTAATCCGCCACGGAAAATCTCAGCAAAGTAAGCTGCATAATTTAAAATAAAGCCAAGACATGCTGCGACAAACCGATCAAGCACTAAGTACTCTCCAACGACTGGCAGCATAGGTAAACCGAAGCAAATTAATAAAAGTTGTAGCAATAGTGGTGTACCACGCATGACATAAATATACGTATGTGCAAGCCAAGAAAGAGGTTTAAAACGGCTCTTCGCTGATAATGTTAATATGAAACCAAGTGGAATCGATACAAGAATGGCGATGAAAAACAGTAATACTGTCATTTTAGCCCCTTCAAGCATCGGCAAAACCATTGTTTGCCAGTAGTCCGCCATTTCTTCTTCCCTCCAAATAGATTAAGAGCTTCGCAAGGAAACTCTTAACAATTTATAGCATTCAATTATTTTAAAACTTTATCTTCCCCAAACCATTTTGTAGAGATTTCAGCAGAAGTGCCATCCTCATTCATTTTATCTAATGCAGCTTGAAGTTTTTCTAATAATGCTTCATTGCCAGGCTTGACACCAATCCCATATTGCTCAGGTGCTAATGATTCATCTAACAATTTGAATGTGTCAGGCTCTTTCGTCATATAATATTCAGCTACAACTGAATCGATAATAACAGCTTTAACACGACCTGTTTTTAAATCTGTTAATGCTAAAACATTATCTCCGAATTCAGTAACTGTTTTAATTTCTTTGTGAATTGGATTTGCATTTAGTGCATTTGCCGCAGAAGACTGTGATTGAAGACCTATTTCTTTTCCGGCTAAATCCTTTAACTCTTTTATAGAAGAATCTTTAAGTGTCATTACAGCCTGTGCGTTTTCTAAGTAGGGTTTAGTAAATAATACCTGTTTTTTGCGAGTATCGTTTATCGTATAGCCATTCCAAATTAAATCGATACGACCACTGATTAATTCTACTTCTTTTGTTTTCCATTCAATTGGTTGGAACTCTGCTTCTACGCCCATATGTTCTGCTGCTGCACGAGCTAAGTCGATATCGAAGCCAACGATTTCATTTTTATCGTCTCGGAAACCCATTGGTGCAAATTTATCGTCAATACCAATAATTAGTTTTTCTTTATCAGTTGATTTGTTGTCAGCAGTTGTTTTATCTGTTCCACTTGTTTTCTCCTCTGATGAACCACATGCTGCTAATGCAAACATCACGGCTGTCAGCATGAAAAGCAATACGAATATACGCTTCATTTTAGCATTCTCCTAACATCATAAATAGATTTCTAATATTCACTTTCGTTAACTAAATCACTAATGTGATAAAGAATAACATCGTATATTAAAATTGTCAATATCCGTATTGAATTATTAGAAAATGCCTTCATTTTAGAGCAATCATTTAATGACGAAGAAAGATGATAAAAAATAAAAAATTAGGGAATATTAAATGAAGCAGATAGAGGAAAGGAACTGCGCGCTAAGGCAAAAACAGTTCCTAGTCTATGATTTAATTTTTTTCTTTTTGAATGGCCTTACGTGCTAAAGCATCAGCAGCTTTATTTTGACTATCAGGGACCCATTTGATAAAAAATAAATCGAAGGTATCTGCAAGTACTAATGCCTTCTCGAGATAAGGTTTAAACTCCTCATTTTTCACATACTCTTTTTCCATAGAGGCTACAACAATTTTTGAATCAGATCGAATAGAGACGATGCTTGAACCAAGCTTTTGAGCCTCCTCTAAGCCACGGACTAAAGCTGTAAACTCTGCAATATGGTTATTGGTAGAACCTATAAATTCGCTAAACTGTATATGATGACCTTCACCTTTAATAAAAATACCTATGCCACTGGGACCAGGATTACCTGCACTAGCAGCATCTATATATACCTCTAACATAAAATCCCTACTTTTTGTTTTATTTTAATTGTACAACAAAGGTATTTTTCGTTCATGCCAATTTTTATCATATAAACAGTAAGACTCCAAAAATGAAGAAGTAAGTAATGCAAACCTGATTGTAGTTTCACTTTATTTAGGTGTAAATAAACAAAATAGTTGCTTGTTCAAAACGTTCACTTCATAATAGTAAGAAGCGAATTTTGGACAGGGAGGGAGCGAGAGTTTAACATGGATAAAGTGACAGTTATGAAAGATATTGATGAACTGCATGATACGTATTGCGCGGATTGCTTAGTGATTAAGCAGCTGCGTAAAGATCGCGGAAAGCCAGGAGCTCATCGTTTCTGTATCGAGGCATGCACAGTGGGGGAGCGACTACAGTTTCTTGGAGAAGAGCTTTTAAAAGTATATAGTAAGAAGCTGTAAGTAATCGAAATTTATTTTTTAATAAAAAATTAATCATATTTACTAAAACTAATGCATAAATATCAATATGATCGGAAATACTATTATTGGTTGGTTACCATAGAAAAAGTTACCTTGTTGTTGGCTCTGCTGATAACAAAGTAGCTTTTTTCTATTTTATATACCTAAATGCGCCGTACGCTTAAGAAGTATTCTCCAGCGTACGGCGCATTTTTGCCCATAGAAACCAATAACAAAATATTGGTTATACAAGTACTTTTTAAATAATTGTAGTGGGTCTCTCACTATCCATTTAGGATTAGGAAAACGAAGTTACTCTCTATTTAGTAGCAGCATAATTACTTAAGTCTTGATAATACTTTGTAAGAGAGGAAGCAGAAATTTCAAACGATGCAGCGATTTCTTTTGCAGTCAAGGATAGGGATTCGAATAACGCCTTTTCTTGCCCATAGCGAATCGCACCAGCAGCAATCGCAGCTTCTTTGCGTGCAGATGGTTGTCCTTCAATTAAATAATCCTCTAAAAGCTCTAACATCGGAGCAGTCTCACGATCATTTTGCTCAAGGAAATCCTTTACTTGAGTTAAGACATTGCTCTCAAAGTTTGTAAATTCCTCTCCTTTATAGCCATTAGATACAAGTAATTCCCAGAAGGATAGGTGTTCTTCTTTCAGGAATGCGCTAGCCTTTTTCTCTGAGCCCTCAAAGGATTTCTTAAATTGCTCAAATACTTTTGCATGATCTTGAGGGAAGAAGATCAGTGTTGAAACAGCTAAATAATGCTCTAATTTTTTTGATCCGTCTGGTAAGAGGAAGGCAAAAACATGCATTCCCTCAGGAATTGGCTTGTCATTTTCTCGACGAATATAAATTTCTTCATTTGTTAGCACATGGATAGCCTTGAAATAATTTTCTTCTACAGCTGAGACAGAGCCAATAAATAAATTAGGCTGTGACCAATTCTCTAAAACCTTTAAAGTAGAAGGTCTTACCGTTTTTTTCTTTGTTTTCTTCAAATAGCCTTTCCAAATAGATGGCTCTTGATGGAAGAAGAAGTCATCTAACGCAACTGCCTCAATCAGTTCTCTTTGTAACACGCTCTCTAATTTAGGCTGCCATGTTCCTACATGCTCGATATAGGCACGAACATCTTTACGCTCAGGATACTCCATGTAAAATGTTTGCAGCACACGCTCTAATTCTTCAATTGCTACAGTTTCAACTGTTACCTGCTGTTTACCTTCACAACATTTTTTGTATTTTTTGCCGCTACCGCATGGGCATGGATCATTACGTTTTACCATAATTAGATACACTTCCTTTAAAAATTGTTAGTCGGTTTTTGCTAAATAAATTGCATACATTTAATAATAACGGTACTTTTGTATGAAGAAAAATGATTGTCTATTTAGAAATATCAAAAAAATGTAGAGGGACGCCCTAGTTCTAGTATATGTACGCATTTTCCTGCTTAGAACCAAAAAAGAAAACCATCTACGCTAATAGTAAAGCATAGATGGTTTTTAATGAACAGTTGTGTTTAGCCTTTACTTGCTTCCATTTCCACCGTTAATCGCTCCAGCTCATCAATAAGATGGCCAATATAAGCAATTGTTTCACGAAGCGGTTGATCTGTTGTAACATCAACCCCGGCCATTTGAGCAAGTTCTACTGGTGACTTTGTACCGCCAGCCTGAAGTACAGCTAACCATTCTTCAACAGCTTTTTCACCTTCGTTTAGTATACGCTGAGATACTTGTGTAGAAATCGTTAAACCAGCACTATATGTGTATGGATATAAGCCCATATAATAATGAGGCTGACGCATCCAAGTAAGCTCCGCTCCTTCGATAATATTAACAGTATCACCCCAGAAATCTTCTAGAACAGTTCGTTTTAATTGATTTAAAATTGTAGCATTAACAGCTTCACCAGCGTCAATTAACTCATATACTTTTCTCTGATAGGCTGCTTCCAGTAAATGTGTGACAAAATTATGATAGTAAGTTTTGGACACAATATTAGATATAACCCATCGTTTAAAGCGAAGATCATCATTATGCGTTAATAAATGATTGGCTAGCAGCATTTCATTCATTGTTGATGGTGCTTCGATAAAGTATAATGATGGTCGACTATTAAAATAAGATTGATGGGCATGAGTATTGGCAAAGTGCCCCGCATGTCCAAGCTCGTGAATAAGTGTGAAAACCTCATTCATACGCTCATTCCACGACATTAAAATATAAGGATGGCTTCCATATGGGCTTGAGCAGAAGGCACCAGTGGACTTTCCTTTGTTTGGCGCGAAATCGATCCAACGTTCATTAAACGCTTTTTCAATCATATTTGTATAATCTTGACCAAGTACTGCTAACGCATTTTCAACATAATTTTTCGCCTCAGCCATCGTTAGCCTTGGATCATAATCTGGATCAAGAGCAATTTTTAAATCAGCAAATGTCATATTATCGATGCCATTTGCTTTTTGAATCAGCTTAGCATAGCGGCGCATATGCGGGGCAAGCTCTTTTGTAATAAGGTCTATTTGACGATTATAGAGTGAGCGATCGACATCCTGATCAAATAATAGGTAATCAATGACTGAGTCAAAGCCTCGCAAATCAGCCATTGTTTTTTCCTGTTGAATATGTGTGTTATAAATTTTGGCAGTAGTATGCTGATATTCTCGTAACTTATTCGAGAATGCTTTAAATGCTGAACGGCGCACATTTGTATCTGCCTCGAACTCCCAGCCGTTTTCATATAAAACAAAGCTTAATGGATGTTTTTCACCATTTGCCTCAAATTCTCCAAAATGCATATCCACTAATTTTGCTGTATTGTATGTTTCGTAAGGTGCCTCAAAAGTAGCGTTTAATGCAGCTAATGCTTTTTCCACTTCTGGATGTAGCTGATGGGGCTTTCTTTTTAACAAATCCTCTAAATATAGCTTGTAAACAGGGCTTAGAAGACTTGCTTCCTTTAAAATTCCCTCGTCTAATGATAGCAATTCACTACGTACAAAAGATAGTGAGCTAGTTATTTTTCCAACTGCTGTACTAAATTTTGCAGCACGCATTTGGGCTGTGTCATCTGTATGATCTGCTTGAATTGTTAAGCTAGCATAAGTACCAATTGGAACAATGCTTTTTTCTAATGCCTCAAAAGCTGTGAGAACATCAATGACTTTTTGAGCATCTGTAATTGTACCTTGATAGTTACGCTCAAAGTGCGATGCATTCTCTACAAGCTGCGCTAAAACGGGTTCAAAATCTGCATCATTTTCAAGCAAAACTTTCAAATCCCACGTTTGTTCAACTGGTACATCTTTTCGTAATGGTAAAACCTCCATCAATAAACACCCCTTTAAAAGTAAGTGACTTAATTATAACGAAACTATTTCGGAAAGTGAAATAATTTAAGAGAATAGTTGAAATATTCTTAATGAAGAAAGAATAACAAAATCTCATCCGAAAAATACCTGTGTTTGAAAATATGTCATTTGGGAAAAATGTGTGTATAGCCAACAACGAATATAACGCATACTAATGGCTAGAACTATTGACACAATGGAGGAGAAATTATGACACAAAATTTAAACAAACAATTGAATAAGCTTGTTGCTACATGGTCTGTACTTTATACGAAATTGCACAATTATCATTGGTATGTAACAGGGAATGCCTTCTTTACATTGCATGCAAAATTTGAAGAATTATATAATGAAACAACGTTAAATCTCGATGACATTGCTGAGCGTATTCTTTCGAAAGACGGCAAGCCTGTCGCAACGTTAAAAGAGCATCTTGAGCTATCATATGTAGAAGAAGCAACAGGAGATGAAACAACAGAAGAAATGGTGGCGACAACAATTTCAGATTTCCAAAAACTGATGAAAGCATTAAATTCAACAATGGAGCTAGCTGCGGAGGAAGGCGATGACCGTACAGAGGATATGTTAAATGCCATGTACCAATCTCTAGAAAAGCATACATGGATGTTAAAAGCCTTCCTTGATAAATAAAATTGTTTAAGAATAGGCATTTGGAGTAGCGGCAGCTCCAATTAGCCTATTTTTTATTTTTATTCGAAGATGACAAAAATAAAACAGGGATCAAATCATTATTACAATTATGACAGTTTGTTAAAGGATGTATGAAAAGGGTTTTTACAGAGGAGAGTAGGGTAATATCCTAGTAAGCCATACAACTTAGGAGGAATTGAACATGATGAATGAACAAAACCCACAAATTGAAGTGGCGCATACAAAAGAAGAAATGTTTCAAATTTTAGAAAGTATGCGATTAAAAGGCTATCACACAGAGGATATTCATATTATCGCAAAGGATGCCAATCAATTCGAGGATGTCAAATGGGATGCTGATGTGAAAACTCATGAGGCAGGTAATTGGCTAGATCAATTTAAATCGTGGTTCACTGGAGAAACAGCAGTATCAGAAGGCTTAAAACGTTTCGGTTTGACGGAGGGACAAACAGCGTATTATGCACAGCTAGTGGAGCAAGGAGCCATTGTTTTATTTGCTGAGCGTGTAGATTTAGTTGATCCCAAGTCAACAGTCTATTCAGAAGAAAATCGTTATCGACATGATCCACTAGGTCCACGTTTAACAGCACCTGAACCGCTAATCGGTGAAACAGCTACACAACGAGAAGAACGATTAAAGGCCGAGGAGCGTATGAATGAGGCGGAGCAATTAAGAAGATATTTATAAAGAACAAAAGACAGAGTGTAGAGCGCTTTGTCTTTTCATATAGAAATCTCTTATGCTTGGGCTATACATTGTCGAATACAACAGGAAATCTTTGTTTTGAGGGTGGGATTGCAGAATTGAGAAGAAATTATGCACGATTGACTAGTATTTGTGCTTAATAGAATAACCATCATAGATTGGTTTCCAGTGTGCGAATGACGAGCCGCTTTTTGCGCTAAAGCGTAGCGATTGCTTTAGCTTCATTTTTGCTACAGAGAAATTCTTTGTAATTTGATAAACATAATAGTTTTACAACATGAAAAAGACAGAGTATAGAGCACTCTGTCTTTTCATAGTGTGTGTGCCCGGCATGCGCAACAACTAGGTGGTGAAAGTCCACTACAGACTTGGCAGTAGGAACTGTTAGCGAAAG